>NZ_JBHYJC010000006.1:0-271028 GCF_042749045.1 Streptomyces sp. NPDC059008
GGCCCACGGAGGTCGGGGAGCCGGGCTCTTCAGCTCTGTACCTCGCGGACCCAGGCCGTGAGTCCGGCCAGGAAGCCGGCCCGGTCGCCGGGGGAGAGTCCGTCCAGCGCGCGCAGCAGCGGCTCGGTGCGCCGGGCGACGAAGGTTTCCAGCGGGGGGCGGTAGTCCTCGGACAGCGACACCAGGATCCGGCGGCGGTTCGTCGGGTCCTCGGCGCGTTCCACGATCCCGGCCCGGCTCAGGGCGCCGACCAGCTCGCTGGCGGTGGGCAGCGACACGTGCAGCCGTCGGGCGATCTCACCGACGGTCAGCGGCTTCCCGGCCAGCAGCTGCGGGAGCACCGCGCCGTGACGCGGTGTCAGCCCGTGGGCCTCCATGGCGTCGCGCAGGGGTGCCGGCATGAGGTCGCGCACCACCGAGCCGCGGAAGAACGGCTCCAGCAGCGGCACGAGGCCGGTGATCCGGAGCTCGTCGGGGTTCGGCATCCGGGGTGGCTGCCCGGCCTCGTGCGTATGCGGCATACTGCGAGTGTAGATGGTTTGTATATCCAAACCATTGGGACAACCGAAAGGTGGAGCCCGTATGCCGTCGCTCAGCTACAGCGATGCCCTCAACGACGCCCTGGAGCGGTTGGACGACCTCGGATACGAGCGAGGGCAGGGAGTGGACCTCGCCAACCACGGCCCGATGGGCGCCGAGGCGCTCGCCCGGCTCGGGCAGCAGGACGAGGTCGCCGCCTGGGTGCGGCGCTACCGGCGCGCGATGGAGCACCACGAGCCGCCCGCCGCGCGCTTCCCCCTGGACCCCGCCGACGAGTCCTCCTGGCGCCCCGCGCTCGGCGCCTTCGACCGGGCCGGGGACTGGGAGCGGCTCTTCGTGCGCGAACTGGCCGAGGCGCACTGGCGCGAGGTCCTCATCCGCTGGTGGCCCCGGCTGATCCCGGGCCTGTTCGCCGGGCTGACCCATGGCCTGATCCGCACCGCACACGCGGTGCGCGGCCTGCACGCCGCCGCCGACCGCCCCACCCGGCTCCAACTCGACGAGCTGGCGAGAGGGTTGGCGTACTGGGCGGCCCGCCACACCGTGCTCCCCGGCCGGCCCCGGCTGCGCGGGCACCGCAGTCTGTCGGCCGCGGTCGCCGCGCTGCCCCGTGTCCCGCAGGACGGCGGACTGCGACCCGGCACCGCCCGCCACCGCCTGGATGCCCTGGCCGAACTCCCCGGCTACCACGAGGCGTTGGAGTGGCCGGCGCCGGACGGGGCGGCCGCGCTGCTGAGCGAGATGACCAGTCAGTTCGCCGATGTCTACCTCGGTCACCCCGAGGTGTACCCGGTCCCGCTGGTCCACGGTGTCACCGCGCCGGCCGCGGTGCGCCTGGTGCTGCCCCATCTGCCGCCCGCCCTGCACGAGCCGACGCTGGAGCGGCTGTGGCAGGTGCAGACGGCGTTCCTGCTGGCCTTCACCGTCGACCGGCGGGACGAGGGCACCGAGGCGTGGCGCGGGGAGGTTCCGGAGCCGCCCCCGATGAGCGAACTCGGCGCCCGGGCCGCCGAACACGGCGACGAGCACGTCATCAAGTTCACCGAGGCCTGTCTGCGCGAGTACGCCCTGCGGCCCGATCCGCGCTACCCGGCCGCCGCGTTCGCGGCGCTGCGGCGCATACCGCGGCTGGACGCGGGCGGCGGGGTCGGCGGCGTGCGGGCGGACACGCCGTAGGCCGCACCCGGAGGCGGTGCGGGGAGCGGTCCCGCCCCCTTCACGGTGCGCAGGACGGGCGCGGTCTCCAGGGTGCGGATCTCGGTGCGGCTGCCCAGGCGGTGGGTGAGGTAGTGGTGCAGGGCCGCGGGCCCGGGGCACAGGGCGTGCGCGACCAGGTTCGTAGGGCCGGTGGTGGCGGCGACGAAGGCCAACTCGTCGTGCCGGGCGAGGTCGGTGGCGACCTGGTCGAGGTGGGTGGGGGCCACGGTCATCCAGAGCAGGGCCTGTGTGGTGGCGCCGTATGGCGCGTTGTCGACCTCGACGTCGAAGAAGAGCGTGCCGGCTGCTCGTAGCGCGGTGAGGCGGCGCGCGACGGTGGCCGGGGACCAGCCGGTGACCGCGGCCAGTTCGGCCTGGCCGGTCCGGCCGTCCCGCTGGAGCGCGGCCAGCAGACGGTCGTCGCCGTCGGTCAACTCCGCCGCGGCGTCGGGGATCCGGCCGCCGCCATGGTCGTCCCGGTCGTCCCGGCCGGTGTTCCCCTCGTCGTCCGCCCGTGTGTGGGGCGCCAGTTGGCGCTGCTGGGCCTCGTCCAGGGCGTTGGCGCGACCGCGCCAGGCGGTGGGGCCGCCGAGGTAGGTGTGGAGCAGGTAGTGGGCGGAGACCGCGGTGATGCCGGCGGTACGCGGGATGTCGTGCAGCAGCAGTGAGTGCCCGGCGGCATCGGCCGGGGTGTGCACGACCGTGATGATCTCGGTGCCGCCGGAGGCGAGCTTCACCCAGGAGGTGTCCGCGCGTCTGGCCAGCGCCTGGGCAAGGTCCTGGGCGCTGTGCGGGGCGGCGGTGAGCCGTACCAGCCACTGCGCCCGGCCCGCGCGGTGCGGATCGGCGAGTCCGACGACCCGCAGTCCGGCCACCGCGCACAGCCGCCGGTAGCGGCGGGCCACGGTCTGCGTCGACACCCCGAGCACCGCGGCGATCCGGCTGAACGGCGCCCGCCCGTCGAGGTGCAGCGCGTGAACCAGCCCGCGGTCGACGTCGTCCAGCCGCACGGCCGCACCTTCATGGACCCGCTCGATGGATGGATCCTTCATCAGCCTGGCTCCGATGGAAAAGATCGGCGGTCTTGGCGCCGTAGGTGGAATCCCACCGTACGCGCCCGCAGGCTCTCCCGTGCGCTTGGCCGCATCCATCGCATCCATCGCATCCGTCGCATCACACCCGCCGAAGGAGGACCCGTGCCCGCTCGCCGGCGCTGGGCCGCCCTGGTGATCCTGCTGATCGCCGAGGCCATGAATCTGCTCGACTCCACGATCATGACGGTCACCGCCCCGGTGATCCATGCCGATCTCGGCGGCCCCGCCTCCGCCATCCCCTGGTTCAGCGCCGCCTACACGCTGCCGTTCGCGGTGCTGCTGATCACCGGTGGCCGGCTGGGGGACATCGCCGGGCGCAAGCGGGTGTTCCGGATCGGGACCGCCGGGTTCGTGGCCGCCTCGGTGGCCTGTGCGCTGGCCACCTCGCCGGCGCTGCTGATCACCGCGCGGGCCGCCCAGGGCGCCGCGGCGGCGCTCGTCATCCCGCAGACCATCGGTCTGATCCGGAGCATGTTCGACGGCGACGAACTGGCCAGGGCCATGGGCAGCATCGGCCCGGTCATGGGCCTGGCCGCGGTCTGCGGTCCGGTACTCGCCGGCGTCGTGACGCACGCCGATCTGCTCGGCTCCTCCTGGCGGGCGGTGTTCTTCGTCAACGTCCCGCTCGGCCTGGGCGTGCTCGCCGCGACGCCCCTCCTGCGGGAGGACCACTCCGCGCGGCGGGTGCGCCTCGACCTCGCGGGCACCGCGCTGGCGGTCCTCGGCATGGGCCTGACCGTCCACCCGCTCATCGACGGCGGCCCGGCCTGGGGATCGCCCCGGCCCTGGGCCGTGCTGGCCACCGGCCTCGCCGTGCTGGCGGTCTTCGGCGCCCACCAGCGCCGCCGCGGCGCGCGGGGCCGCAGCGCGCTGGTCGAGGCCGGGCTCTTCCGCGACCGCGGCTTCCCGGCCGCGCTGGCCGCCTCCGTGCTCTTCTTCGCGGTGATCAACGGCCTGATGATGGTGATCGTGCTGCAGCTCCAACTCGGGCCGCACACCGATGTCCGGTCCGCGGGTCTCACCCTGCTGCCGTGGTCGTGCGCGATGGCGGTCTCCTCCTGGCTCGCGGGCGCGCGCCTGGTGCCCCGCCACGGCTCACGCGTGATGTTCGCCGGGCTGGCCGCCCTGCTCGTGGGCGCCCTGGCCGCCACCGCGGTCTACGTGTCCGGCCCGGCGACGTCCTACCCGTGGCCGCTGCCGGCCGCGCTGGCCGCCTGCGGCCTGGGGCAGGGGCTGTTCGCCGTCGCGTTCTTCACCACCGCACTGCACCGGGTCCGCCCGCACGAGACGGGCTCGGCGGCCGGGTTGCTCAACGCCGCCCAGCAACTCGGCGGCACGCTCGGCGTCGCGCTGCTCGGCGCGGTCTTCTTCCATGCCGCCGGCGCATCCGGCAGCGCCACCGCCACCGGTGCCTCGGCCGCGGACGCCGCGCTGCTCGGCGCCCGCAACGCCTTCTGCGCCGCCGTGGTGGCGCTCGCCGCCACCGGCGTCGCCGCGGCGCTGATGCACCGGCCTCGCAGCGGCTCGGCGCCGGCGGAGCGTCGCGACCGGACCGTCAAGTCCCGTGCCGGCTACGGAGGGTGACAGTTGCCTGGTGGGGGCCGCCGCGCTCAAAAGCGAGGCCGCATTCGGAGCGTCACCCGAAGGCACTTTGTGTGGTGATGAAAAGAATTTCAGCTTATGTCTGAAATTTCACGCATTTTTCCTTGTTGGTGGCAGGTTGGCGTCGTAGCTTGGGAGTTGACGGACCTGAAAAACGGCTCGTCAGCAAAGAACCCAACCGAGGAGGAAGCATGAGCTTCCGGAACGTCTTCCCACGTAGGCGCGACAGGTGCGACTGGGACGACCACGGCAGGGGCCGCGGCCGTCGGCGGTTCCGCCGCAGGCACGGTCGCAGGCTCCGTAGGCGCCGTTACTTCGGCTACTACGACTAAGTCAAAGCTCTGAGCTCGAGGCTGGCTCGCGTGACACGCGAGTCCGCCTCGTGCGTATAGGGGCACCCCGCGGTACCCCAGCCGAGGGCGTGTCCTTTGTGACCGGCCCTCCCGAGCAGCCCGAGATGACGTAGTCACCATGCATCTGCGCAGCTCCCGCCGGCGCACGGCACCGGACCAGGCGCCGACGCCGCCGCCCCAACAAGGCTCCGGAACACCGCCCGTTGGCCAGGGCCAAGGCCTCGGGCGAGGCCTGTGGGCGGCGCAGGCGGACCCCACGATCCGCACCAGGCGCGTCGGCCTCAAGGAATCGATCCGCCGCTTCTGGCCGCTGACCAGAGGCGACCGCCGCTGGATCTTCCTGGTCTGCCTGGCCGCCATCGCGGCCGCGGCCACCGAGACCGTGGCGATCCTGGTCTTCGCCCAACTCACCGACAACGCCCTGCAGAAGGGCTCGGTCAGCGCCTTCTGGCAGCCCGCCGGGGTGTGGCTGGGCGTCGCCGTCATCGGCGCGGTGGTGGCCTACCTCGGCAACTCGCTCGCGGCCTGGACCGCCGAGCGCTTCGTGATGCGCCTACGGGCCCGGGTCTTCGCCCATCTGCAGAAGCTGCCACCGCACTTCTTCCAGCGCAACCGCCGCGGCGACCTGCTGGAGCGGATGACCGGCGATGTCGACGCCATCGAGGAACTCGTGGTCTCCGGTCTCGTACAGGCCGCCGCGGCCCTGTTCGGCATCGTCTTCTACGCCGGCGCAGCCCTCTGGCTGCGCTGGGAGCTGGCGCTGGCCACGTTCCTGCTGGCCCCGCTGTTCTGGTACGCCACACAACGCTTCACCAGCCGGGTGAAGGAGGTCTCCCGCCGGGAGCGCGCCGCCGACGGCGCCATCACCTCGGTCGTCGAAGAGGGCCTGGTGAACGTCGTGATGACCCAGGCCTACAACCGGCAGCACGACGAGGAGCAGCGCCTCCAGCGCCGGGCGGACAACTGGTTCAGGGCCTCGGTGAGCAGCGCCCGCCTCAACGGCCTCTACGACCAGATCGTGGAGCTGCTCGAAACCCTCTGCGTGCTGGCGATCATCGGCCTCGGGGCGTGGGAGATCTCCGCGGGCCGGATGACCCTCGGACAGCTGCTGGCCTTCGCCGCCTTCGTCGGCTACCTCTACCCGCCGATCCGCTCCCTCGGCCAGCTCGGCCTGACGGCCACCGAAGCGACCGCCGGCTCCGAACGCCTGCTGGAGATCCTCGACGCCCGCCCCGCCGTCAGCGACCCGCCCCCGTCCCTGGCCGCCCCGCCGCGCTTCGACCGCGCCATCGGGGAGGTGGAGGCGCGGGAGGTCGACTTCCGCTACCCGGGAGGCACCGAGGACGTGCTGCACGACTTCTCCTTCACCGCGGTCCCCGGCGAACTGCTGGTCATCACCGGACCGAGCGGCGCGGGCAAGTCGACCCTGGCGGCGCTGCTGCTGAGGTTCTACGACCCGGACACCGGCAGCATCCGGCTGGACGACGTACCCGTGGACCAGATGCCGCTGGCCCAGCTCCGCCGCAACATCACGCTCCTGCCGCAGGACACCCTCGTCCTGCACGACACCGTGGAGGAGAACATCGCCTGCGGGCTCGTCCACGCCCGCGCCTCCCACGACGAGGTCGTACGCGCCGCACGGGCGGCCGACGCCCACGCCTTCATCAGCGCCCTCCCGGACGGCTACGACACCGTCATCGCCCCCGGCACCGCCCGCCTCTCCGGCGGCCAGATGCAGCGCGTCGCGATCGCCCGCGCCATGCTGCGCGACGCCCCCGTACTCGTCCTCGACGAGCCGACCACCGGCCTGGACGTGCTGGCCACCCAGCGCATCCTCGGCCCGCTGCGGCGCCTCGCCGAGGGCCGCACCGCGATCGTGATCAGCCACGACCTGGACCTCGCCGCGGAAGCCGACCGCATCCTCGTCCTGGACGGCGGCCGGCTGGTGGAGTCGGGCACCCACCCTCAGCTCCTGGCCCGGCACGGCCTGTACGACACGCTCTTCCACGCCCATCCCCCCACCCGCACCCACAACGGCGCCCCGAGCCGCGCCGCCGACCGAGCGAGGACCGGCCCGGTCAGAGAAGAGGCCGGTCAAGGGCCTGCTCGGCCCAGATGATCTTGCCGTCGGGGGTGTAGCGGGTCCCCCAGCGCAGGGCGAGCTGGGCGACGAGGAACAGACCGCGCCCCCCTTCGTCCTCCGCGGCGGCGTAGCGCAGGTGCGGAGCGGTGCTGCTGGTGTCGGAGACCTCGCAGATCAGCGTGGAGTCGAGCAGCAGGCGCACCCGGATCGGGCCGGTGGCGTGCCGGATGGCGTTGGTGATCAGCTCGCTGACGATGAGTTCGGTGGTGAAGGCCGCCTCCTCCAGGCCCCACCGCGTCAGCTGCCGGGTGATCTCCGCGCGCGCGTCGGCCACCGCCGCCGGGTCGGAGGGGACCTCCCGGTCCGCGATGCGCTCGGGGGCCAGCCGGCGGGTGCGCGCGACGAGCAGGGCGATGTCGTCGCGCTGGCGGTCCGGCAGCAGGGCGCCCAGCACGGCCTCGCAGGTCTCGTGCGGTGTGCGGCCCGGCTGCGCCAGCGCCGTCGCCAGCAGCTGCAGCCCGGTGTCGATGTCCCGCTTGCGGTCCTCCACGAGGCCGTCGGTGTACAGCACGAGGCTGCTGCCCTCGGGCAGCGGCAGGTCCGTCGACTCGAAGGGCAGCACGCCGAGGCCGAGCGGCGGGCCGGCGGGCAGCTCGGGGAACTCCACGGTGCCGTCGGGACGGACCAGCGCCGGCAGGAGGTGGCCGGCGCGGGACATGCTGCACACACCGGTGGAGGGGTCGTAGATCGCGTACAGGCAGGTGGCGCCCGCGACCATGGCGTCCTCGTTCGCCGCGGCCGTCTCCTGGTCGATGCGGTTGATCAGCTCGTCCAGGTGGCTGAGGAGGTCGTCGGGCGGCAGGTCGAGGGTGGAGAAGTTCTGCACCGCGGTGCGCAGCCGGCCCATCGTGGCGGCCGCGTGCAGGCCGTGACCGACCACGTCGCCGACGACCAGCGCGACCCGGGCGCCCGGCAGCGGGATGACGTCGAACCAGTCGCCGCCCACCCCGGTCTGCGCGGGCAGATAGCGGTGGGCGATGTCGAGGGCGTTCTGCTCGGGCAGACCGCGCGGGAGCAGGCTGTGCTGCAGCGTGACGGCCAGGGCGTGCTCACGGGTGAAGCGCCGGGCGTTGTCGATGCACACCGCGGCCCGGGCCGCCATCTCCTCGGCCAGGGACAGCTCGCCCTCCTCGAAGGGGGTGCTCTCCCGGGTACGCCAGAAATTGGCGACCCCCATGAGCACCCCGCGCGCCTGGAGCGGCACGGTGATCAGCGACTGGCACCCATGGCTCAGCACCAGCTGGAAGCGCTCGGTGTCCTGGTCGCGCCAGTGGTCGGCGACCTGCAGATCCGGTACGAGCACGGACTGCCCGGTCACGAAGACCATGGCCATCGGAGTCGTCCCGGCGAACCTGTGCAGCTCGCCCGCCGGGTAGAGGGGGTGGTCGTCGCGGATACCGGCGAGTGCCACCCGACGCAGCTCCGGAGCCTCCTGATACGACCCCTGCGGCGGCTCCTCGCCGCTCAGCACGGGCTCGGCCAGATCGACGGTGACGTAGTCGGCGAAGCGGCCCACGGCGACCTGGGTCAGCTCCTCGGCGGTGCGCCGCACATCCAGGGTGGTGCCGATCGCCACGCTCGCGTCGTACAGCAGCCGCAGACGGCTCTGGGCGGCCTCGGCCTTCCCCGCGAGGGCGAGCAGCTCGGTGGAGTCCCGCAGCGTGGCCACGCTGCCGGGCGGGCCCCCGCGGCGGTCGGTGGGCCGGCTGTTCACCGCCAGCAGCCGGTCCCCGACCTGGAGCACCTCGTCGGTGACCGCGCGCCGGGACGTCAGCAGGTCGGCCACCTGGGGGGAGAGCCCCAGGTCGTCGACCTGGCGCCCCTCCGCGTCGGGCGCCAGGTCGAGCAGCCGGCGCGCCTCGTCGTTCGCCAGCAGGACGCACCCGTCCGCGTCGACGATGAGTACGCCCTCGCGCACGGCGTGCAGCACCGCGTCGTGGTGCTCGTACATGCGGGTCATCTCCGCCGGTCCGAGCCCGTGCGTCTGGCGCTGCAACCGCCGGCTCACCAGCGCGGTGCCGGCCGTGGCCAGGCCGAGCGCCGCCGCCCCGGTGCCGAGGACGACCGGCAGCTGCCGGTCGATCGCGCTGCTGACACGGCTCACCCGCATACCGGCCGACACCAGGGCCACGATCTTGCCGCGCGCGTCCCTGACCGGCACCACCGCCTGCACCTCGTGGCCGAGCGGGCCGTTGACGCTCTCCAGCGTGACCTTGCCGGCGAGCGACGGCTTGATGGTGCCGACGAAACGCTTGCCGATCAGCTCCGGCTTGGGGTGTGTGTAGCGGATGCCGTTGCGGTCCATGACGACGATGAAGTCGAGCCCGCCCCGTTTGCGGGCGGCCTCCGTCCGCGGCTGGAGCACCGCCGACGGATGCTTCCCGTCCAGCGTCTCCACCAGGCCGGGGCTGTGCGCGAAGGCCTCGGCCGCCGCCAGCGAACGATCGCGCGCCCCCTGGAACCGGTCGCTGCGGGCCTGCACCAGCAGCGTGATCACCGCGGCCACGACGAGCAGCAGCACGATCAGGACCTGCAGAAGGAACAGCTGACCGGCGACGCTGTGGACACTGGCCAGCGGCCGCGGGCGCCGTCCTGGCGGTCCCGGCGAGGCGGCACTCCGTGCACGCCGACTGCGGCCCGGGCGCCGACCGGTGAACCAGCGCCCCGAAGGCAGCCACGGGAAGCGGCCGGAATTTCGGGCCATGTCCCATATGTACCGCTCGTTTGGCGCCTCCGACACACACCACGCCGGGGTATCGGATGACTGTACGACGGGAGTCGGTGACACCGACCCGCCTGGCGG
Source organism: Streptomyces sp. NPDC059008 (assembly GCF_042749045.1). NCBI lineage: Bacteria > Bacillati > Actinomycetota > Actinomycetes > Kitasatosporales > Streptomycetaceae > Streptomyces > Streptomyces sp. NPDC059008. Next base: position 9,733 of record NZ_JBHYJC010000006.1, read on the forward strand.
GGCCGCCGAAGGGGCCGACGGGGGCGCTGAGGCGGCCGGGGAGACGGGCCCGCGTCCATGTCCCCCAGATGGCCCAGGCGGCCCGGGCGGTGCCTGGATGCGGCCGGCGGCCCGCCGACCCGGCGGACTGTCGAGCGGCGCCCGCCGACCAGGCTCAGCCGGCCCAGTGGCCGGTCATGAAGGTGACGGCGAGAACGGTCATGAGGGGGGCCGCGAGGCAGGCGTAAGCGGTGGTGACGCGGGGGTGGCGCACGCTCCGTGCGGCGATCAGGACCCACAGCGGCCACCACAGGAGGGTGGCGCGGGGTACGGACATGTACCAGTAGGAGGTGCCGAGCGCCCACAGGCTGAGGCCGGTGTAGACGGCCTCCGGCCAGCGTCGTCGGTACAGGAGCAGGCCGGTCAGGAGGAGGCCGAGGAGCATGGCGAGGATCTCCGCCTGGAACTCGATGGCGTAGCCGGTGGTCTGGGTCTGTCCGAAGGCGGCGTTCCAGGTGTGCCGGAAGGCCTCCCACGGGGTGTGGAAGTCGCGGTGCCAGCCGCGTTCCTGTGCGTGTTTCCATGCCATCCAGTCGCCGGTGTGCAGCCGCAGGTACCAGCTGTGGAGCAGCGGCGGAAGGGCGGGCAGCGCGAGCCAGGGCAGCGCCCGCCACCGGGGGCGGGGGCGCGTGGTGGTGAGCCAGTGGACGGCGAGGGCCGCGGCGAGGAAGAGACCGCTGACGCGGACGGTGACGGCCAGGCTCGCCAGGACACCCGCGAGGGGCCAGTTGTGCCGCTGGGCGGCGTGCCAGGCCGGCAGGGCCAGAGCGAGGAAGAGGGCCTCGGTGTAGCCGGCGGCGAGGAACACCGCGCAGGGCGAGAGCAGGAAGAACAGCACGGCGCGTCGGCCCGCGCCCACGTCGCGCAGGGCGAGCCGGGCGATGCGGGCGAGCGCCAGGACGGCGATGCCTCCGGCGACGAACGAGATCACCAGGCCGGCCGCCGTCCAGTGCGGGACGACGACGTGAACGGCGCGGAGCGCGAGGGGGAAGCCGGGGAAGAAGGCTTCCCGGTTGTCCCATCCGAGCACCCAGGGGCCGCCCCCGCCGGGGAAGTATCCGTCCTGGGCTATGTGCTGGTAGTGCCACCAGTCCCACTGCTGCCACGGCGCGAGCACCGGGAGCGGCAAACGGGTGGCGCCGTGCTGGGGGAAGAGCCAGCGCACGCAGTAGGCGGTGGTCCACAGCCCGACGCGGGTCAGCAGATACAGCCACAGCACCTCACGGTCGTCCCGCCCGAGCCGGCCCCACAGACGCCCCGCCACCACCCGGTACGACGACCCCCGGCCGGCCCAGCCGGCCGTACGCGCAAAGCCACCGGCCGCGGGAGGCGTACGCGTACGAGTACGAGTACCCGGAGGCGTACCGGTACCGGCACCAGCGCCAGCACCGGTACCAGCACCAGCACCGGCACTCGCACTGGTGCGGGCACTTGCACTGGTACCGGCATCGAACTCCGTGCCAACACCGGAAGAGGCACATCTCCCGCTCCCCTGCCCACCCACTCCCGCCCCACCGACTCCCGTCCCACCCACTCCTGCCCCATCGACTCCTCTGCCGGTCACGCGCGGCTGGTGCTGTTGACGACGAAGCCGCCGGCGACCCGGAGCGAAAGTGGGCATAGCGGTATCTCCTGGACGGGTTGAGGTGTGCGGGATCGCCTCGCGGCGGGATGCGGGGCCGACGAGGTGGGGCGAGAGGTCGTCAGCGGGACGGCGGCCCGGTCTGTGTCGCGGTGGCCGAAGCACCCGGAGGCGCAGTGGTGGGGGCTCCCGTCCCACTCGGTCCGTGCGTGCGGTCCGGGGTCGTCGGCGGGCCGGTACGGGACGCGTCCGGCCCCGGTGGCGGCGACGGCGGCGCCGTGGTCTCCGAGGGCAAGGCCGGAGGCTGCGAAGCCGGCGCCGTACGCGGTGAGTGCGACGGCTGCGACGGCGAGGGCGACGTGGCCGGCACGGTGCCGCCCGGGCCCCGGCCCAACAGCGCCGCCACCGCGACACCGGTGCCCGCGACGGCGAGAGCGGCCGCGACGGCCATGGCGGCGATCAGATTGCGGTGGGCCCGCCGTCCGCGCCGCGTGACGGCGGAGACGGGTGCGGCCTGGGTGTGGTCCTGCCCGGCCGCGGCGGCCTGCTGGAACAAGGAACGCAGGGGATCGTGCGGTTCAGTCACCCGGGGCCTCCTCGATGCGCGGGTCCTGCAGGCGGTGCGCGAGCGCGGCCCGGCCCCGGGACAGATGGGTCTTGACGGAACTGGCGGACAGCCCGGTCTCGGCGGCGATCTGCTCGACGGCGAGATCGCACACGTAGTGCAGGGCCAGCGTGCGGCGCTGCTGGGCAGGCAACTCCCGCAACGCCTCCACCAGCGCCACCGACTCCAGGCCCGGCCCCTCGGCCGGGGGCGGGGCGCCACTGCGCTGCCAGGCCACCGCCGAGCGGCGCACCCTGCGCCAACGGCTCACCGCCAACCGCCAGGCCACCGTACGGATCCACGCCTCGGGCGCACCGTCGCGGTCGAGCTGGCGCAGCCGGCCCCAGCCCTTGACGAACGCCTCCTGCACCACGTCCTGCGCCTCGTGCAGATCGCCGAGCATCACGTACAACTGCCCCGTCAGCCGGGTGACCGTTTGCGCATAGAACTCTTCGAACTCTTCGACGGTCACCCACCAGCTCCTGGATCTCTTCGGTCTCAGTGGGCATACGCCCACCGGCCCTCATCCGGTCGACACGAGCCAGTGTGATGCGCGTCACGAATGGCGCGGCACAGCCGACACACCAGCCACCCGAGCCGGCAACCAATCCGGAGCCCGCCCCCGGACAACACGCCAAAGACCCCGACCAGACCCCGACCGGGGCCTTACCCCGCCCCACCCGGCCCCTTCATCACCTCTTCAACGTCAACGCCGGCCCGTCCTCCAGAAACCCCCATCGGCATCCCCCGGACCGCTCCACCCCGTCCACTTCCCTCCCCTCACCTCACCTTGACCCGCACCGGCCGCCACGACGGGTCCTTGCCCATCTGTGCCGCCGCGGCGATCTCCATCCATCCATGCTCCTCGGCGAACACCTCGCCGGTGGCCTCGTCCAGAGCCCTGCGGACGATGCCGCACACATCGACCGGTCCCGCCTTGTGCACGGGGTCGACCACCACGACGGGATCCCCTTCCTGGTACCCGGACCACTCCCAGTGCCCCCCGGCCGTGCGCAAGACGGCCTCCCCCAGGTAGGCGCCCAGCCCACGAACGAGGAGATCGGCATTGCCCCCCTGCTCCAGGTAGGCGATTGCCGCTGCCTCCAGGACGGGCAGCGTCCCCGGGCTGTAGTCGTCCGCGAAGCCCTCCGGAAGCGGAAGCGCCCCCAGCTTGGACAACTCGACGACGATCTCGTCCAGCCACCCCCCAAGAAACCCCCCGGCCCCGGGCCCCTGGTCGCCTCCAGCCACCTGGCCACCTCCGCGGACGCCGCACTCTCACAATGGCCGCCCAGGGTACGGCCCCGGCCGGCCCTGTCGCGCTCAAGTGTCAAGTGAGCCTGCCGGGTTGGGGGGCGCCGAGCGCCATATGCGCGTCAGTCGAGTCACGCCCCTGTCGGCCGTCGCGAAGCAGGTCGGAGGTTTTCCGGACATCCCCACGGGTCTCGTGCGTGAGCACTACAGTCTTCAACTGTGTCGTACATCACATAACGGCACTGGGTGGGCTGCCTGGGTGGGGCAGCCAAGTGCCCGAGTTGCGAGATCTGGGGGGCTCCATGCATGACATGGCCAAGGGCTCGAACGTCGCGCTGACGACCCTGAGTGAGAATGCCGGTTCGGTGATCATCAGTTTGAGCTGGGTCAGTCCGACCGGCGAAGGCGATGCGGATGTGTCCGTCCTGCTGCTGGGTGCGAATGGCAAGGTACGCAGCGACAGTGACTTCTACTTTTACAACAACCCGGTTGCCGCCGACGGAAGTGTGCAGCTGCTGGGCAAGACGCCGACGGAGAGCGGTGACGAGGACCGGATCGGCTTCGACCTGACGGCTGTCCCGTCCGACATCGACCGGATCGTCGTGGCAGCGAGCCGCTACAAGGGGGCCGGCTTCGGGGAACTGGAAGACCTGAAGGTGACGCTGGCCGATGGGAGCGGCGAGAGCCTCCTCAGGTTCGCCATCGATGACGCCGGAACGGTGAGCGCGATCATCTTCGGCGAGCTGTATCGGCGCGGGGGAGAGTGGAAGTTCCGTGCCGTCGGACAGGGTTACGACGCCGGCCTGGCCGGACTGGCAACGGATTTCGGCGTCGACATCGACGACGACGCGGGCGCGGAAGAAGCGCTGAATGGCGCAGTGAGCAACGAGCAAGCCGATACGGCGGTTCAGGTTTCGGCCGTTGAGCGCGAACCGCAGGCGCCACCAGGCTTGGTTCCGTCTCCCCGCCCGACTTGCGACGAGGTGGGGCCGAAGAAGGCGGCACGGCCTCGCACAGCGAAGAAGAAGGTCACCATGCCCAAGGTGGCCAGGAAGTCTCTGGCGGAGAACGAGTCCTGGAAGCAGGCCAGGCTCTTTCCGGTTTCGGCGCTCAAGAGCGACCGGGACCGGGAGATGCGCGCTACGTCGGTACTGCTGTCGGTGATGGCACAAGTGCCGGAGTTCGGCCGGAGACTCACGGCGGCGTTCGGAGCACCGGCGGGCCGCATGGAGACGTTCACCGAGGTCTCCCTGCCGCACGGCGATACCCCGCGGCGCCCCGACGGAGTGATCCGCGTCGAGCGGGCCGGCAAGCTATGGACCGCGCTGGTGGAAACCAAGACCAACGGCAATGGCCTCAAGCCCGATCAGGTGCAGGCGTACATGGACATTGCCGCACGCCGTGGATACGAGGCTGTGATCACCCTGTCGAACGATGTGGCGCTGGATGGCAGCCCGCTCGTCGACGTCAAGATCGATGGACGGCGCAAGCACACGGTGGCCCTTTGGCACCTCTCCTGGGCCGAAGTCACGCACCAGGCACAGATGCTGATCCGGCACGAGGGCGTCAGAGACAAGGCACATGCCTGGCTGCTCCAGGAGTTGCTGTACTACCTACGGCATGACAACTCCGGTTGCCACGGCTTCCAGAACATGGGGTCGGCCTGGGTCCCCGTACGCAACGGGATCGATGACGAAACCCTGTGCCAGGGCGACTCGCGCGCTCTGGACGTGGTCGAGAGCTGGGAGCGGCTCGTCCGTCAGATCTGCCTCAGCCTCGGTGGCGAACTTGGACAGAAGACACTGCCCGTCCAGCGAGCCAAGCGTGGAACCGATCCGAAAGCACGCCGTAGCCTCCTGGCCGATCAGCTGTGCCGCGACGGCAGACTTCAGGCAGAGCTCCGCATCGAGGGCGCACCGGGGATCCTGGCGATCAGCGCCGACCTGCGCACCGCCAAGCTCCGCACTTCCATCGAGATCCCCGCACCCGAGCAGGGCTACCCGCTGACTTGGGCCAAGCGCCTCATCCGCCGACTGGCCGAGGCGCCGGCAGACCTGCACATCGAAACGCTCGTCGATGGAGAGGCCGGGGGGCCTCGGGGCACGCTGGAACGGCTCCGCCCGGAGCCGGCGGACATGCTCCCGAAGGGCAACGACACCCGGATCACCGGATTCCGCCTGTCCCTGTTCAAAGGCATGGGAAGCGGCAGGGGGAACGCCGAATCCGGCTTCATCCGCAGCGTCGACGACGCCGTGCAGCGCTTTTACACCGGTGTGGTTGTCCACCTAGATCGCCCAACGCCCCGGCGGGCATCAGCGATGGAACATGCCGTAACCGAATGACCGGCGGTTTGCGTCGCCGATCGCGCTCCCGCCCACGGGGCTTGGGCGCAGGCGCGCGCGTGGAATCCCGGCAAGTATGGCGAGACCGACGGCTGGTAGTCGCGGGTTGTGGATTAGCCGGTGGTCACCTGCCGATCCCGTCCTTGAACCGTCGAAGCCCTCCCCGCCGCATCTCGGAGCGGGGAGGGCTTCGAGGTTGGGATCAGGAGTGCCAGCGATTGCGGCCGTCAGAGGCCGGGCCGCAGATCAAAGGGGTGCCGGAGGAGGAGACAGCGACTGCACCGGCGGGGGAGCAGAACGCACCAGGTCGCTTGACCGGTCGACTGCCGCTGTCGTCGCCGGAGCCGCCCGAAGACGTAGAGCCGCCGGAACTGTTGGAGCCGTCGTTCCCCCCGTCGGGGGGATTCGGAACCGGATGCAACCTGCTGTCCTCAGACATCGGACACGAGGTGCCGGGCTCGGCGACCTTGAGGTAGGCCGTCTGCTGCCCTGGATTCTGGACTTCCTCGCCGGCCTCGGGCTCCTGGAAGCACACCTTCCAGTCGTCCGGCTCGGCGGGCGGGGTGACATCGGTGTACGCGCCCTCGGCCTCGATCTCGGTGATGCCCCTCTTCTCCACCGATTCCGACGCCTTGGCGAAGGTCATGCCGACCACGTCCGGCATCTTCGGCCAGGGGATCGGGTCGCCGTCCTCGGCCGGGCAGGGAGCACCGCTCTGGACTACGCCGAAGTCCAGCGTCGGCTTGGCTCCGGCCTGCTTCGCCTTCGCCTGGAAGCAGACGTGCCAGTTGGCGGCGTCCCACTGCCCGGCGTCGCCCTCGGAGGCGTCGTGGGAGATGGCGTCGTAGCCGTCGGTGGCGGCGGCATCTTTGGCTTCCTCGAGGGTCTTCCCGACGTAGCGAGGAGGCCCGCTCCTGCTGGGGGTGGGCGACGCCGCGGCTGACTGCTCGGTGGTCGGCTTCTGAGGCGGCCTGGCCTTCGCGTCGTCCTGCGGCGCCTTCGGGTCCGAGACGAGGATCACAAGGAACCAGAGCAGGGAGAGCGCCGTTGCGACGATCTTCTTCGTCGGGCTCCAGAGCGTCAGCCATGCCAGCACGATCCCGGCGGGCGGGAAGAAGATCAGCAGGAGGATGACTAACGCCGGGTGCTGCCACCAGCGCCGCACAGGTGCAGGCGGTGGCGGGACATAAGGCTGCGACGGGTACACGGCTTCCCTCGGGGAGATTCGAGCGGACTCTGGGAAGGGGGGTGGACGGGCGAGCGTACGCAGCGGACTGGAGGTTTCTCTGCTGAACAGAGGAGATCGGTCAGATCTGACCTGTCGGGCTCGCGGGTGAGGGGAAACCGATCACGCAAGGGCAACCAAAACTGCAGCCACGGAACGACGAGGGCCCCGACCGGAATCCGGTCGGGGCCCTCGTCTGCCCTACTGGGCGAGTGCGGAGGATACGAGATTCGAACTCGTGAGGGGTTGCCCCCAACACGCTTTCCAAGCGTGCGCCCTAGGCCACTAGGCGAATCCTCCGCCGCAAACAATACAAGACGTTGGGGAGTGCTCGCGAACATGATCCGGGGGAGGGGTGTGGAGGTGGGTCGGAGCGGGGGTGTGGGTGGGGCCGGGTTCGGCTGTCGGGCGGTGGATCCGCTACTGTGGTGCTCAGCCCCTCACGTGGCGCTATCTGACTGAACTCCCCCAGGGCCGGAAGGCAGCAAGGGTAGGTCGGCTCTGGCGGGTGCGTGGGGGGCGCTTGCGTTTGCGAGGGGCCTTCCCTGCTCGGGTGATGCCGGGAACTTGGGGAAGGGCCGGTTGTCAGTGGGGCCCGATATCGTCGTATGCGTGTCGTCCCTTGCGCTGTACCGCCGATACCGACCCGAGACCTTCGCCGAGGTCATCGGGCAAGAGCACGTGACCGATCCGCTGCAGCAGGCGTTGCGGAACAACCGGGTCAACCACGCCTATCTGTTCAGTGGGCCGCGCGGCTGTGGCAAGACGACCAGCGCTCGGATTCTCGCGCGATGCCTGAACTGTGAGGAAGGTCCCACTCCCACGCCCTGCGGGAAGTGCCAGTCGTGTGTGGACCTGGCCAGGAACGGGCGCGGGTCCATCGATGTGATCGAGATCGACGCGGCGTCGCACGGTGGCGTGGACGACGCCCGTGAGCTGCGCGAGAAGGCGTTCTTCGGGCCCGCCAGCAGTCGGTACAAGATCTACATCATCGACGAGGCCCACATGGTCACCTCCGCGGGGTTCAACGCCCTGCTGAAGGTGGTCGAGGAGCCGCCGGAGCATCTGAAGTTCATCTTCGCGACCACCGAGCCCGAGAAGGTCATCGGGACGATTCGGTCGCGGACCCATCACTATCCGTTCCGCCTGGTGCCGCCCGGGACGCTGCGCGACTACCTGGGGCAGGTGTGCGGGCAGGAGGACATTCCGGTCGAGGACGGTGTGCTGCCGCTGGTCGTGCGGGCCGGCGCCGGCTCCGTGCGTGACTCGATGTCGGTGATGGACCAGCTGCTCGCGGGCGCGGGCGCTGAGGGTGTGACGTATGCCATGGCGACGGCCCTGCTGGGGTACACCGACGGGTCGCTGCTGGATTCGGTGGTGGAGGCGTTCGCCGCCGGGGACGGGGCGGCGGCCTTCGAGGTGGTGGACCGCGTCATCGAGGGCGGCAACGACCCCCGCCGGTTCGTGGCGGATCTGCTGGAGCGGCTGCGGGATCTGGTGATCCTGGCGGCGGTGCCGGACGCGGGGGAGAAGGGGCTGATCGACGCCCCCGCGGACGTGGTGGAGCGGATGACGGCGCAGGCGTCCGTGTTCGGGGCGGCCGAGCTGAGCCGGGCGGCCGATCTGGTCAACACGGGCCTGACGGAGATGCGCGGGGCGACCTCGCCCCGGTTGCAGCTGGAACTGATCTGTGCGCGGGTGCTGCTGCCCGCTGCGTACGACGACGAGCGGTCGGTGCAGGCGCGGCTCGACCGCCTGGAGCGCGGCGCGGGTGCGGCGCTGCTCGGTGGGGCGGGCGGTGCCGGCGGTGTGACCGGCGGTGCCGGCGGTGACCTGGGGGCCGGGGTGGCGCCTGTGGTGGCCACCGGGGGGCCCGCGGCCGGGTATGTGCCGGGCCCTGAGGCGCATCCGGCGATGCCGGCCGCGGGGCCGTCCGGCCCGGCGGCGGCCCGTGCCGCGGTGCGGGGCGCGACGGGCGGCGGTGCGGCGGCGAGCGGTGGTCCGGGTGCCGGTGCGGGGGCACCGGCCGCTGCGGGCGGCCCGGCCGCGACGGCCCCTGCGGCTCCGGCTGCAGGTGGCTCGGGCGCGCCCGGTGGAGCCATGGCCGGGTCCGGTGGGGAGCAGCAGCGGGGAGCCGACGGCGGCGCCGCAGGCGCGCCGCAGGGCGGTCCGGCGGGCGGTGCGCAGGACGCCGGCCGTGAGGGCGCGCCCGCACGGCCTGGAGCCTGGCCCGGAGCCGCGGGCCGCGGCAACGGCGCGGGCGGAGCGGGCAGCGCGGGCGGGGCACGGCAGCCCGGCGGCTGGCCGACGGCCGTGGCGCCGGGCCAGGGCGGCCAGGGGCAGCAGAACCAAGGTGGCCAGGGGCAGCAGGGCGGTGCTGCCGCGGCGGCCGGCGCGCCCGTCCCGCCGCAGTCGGCGCAGACCGCTCCGGCGGCCGGTGGACCCCCGGCCGTACAGCAGCAGCCGCAGGCCGGGGCGGCTCCCGGGGCGGCTCCCGGGGCGGCGCAGGGTGCCGCTCAGGTGCGGCAGATGTGGCCGGAGATCCTGGAAGCAGTGAAGGACCGGCGGCGGTTCACCTGGATTCTGCTGAGCCAGAACGCGCAGGTCTCCGGATTCGACGGGACGACGCTGCAGATCGGGTTCCCGAATGCCGGTGCCCGCGACAGCTTCGCCAACGGTGGCAGCGAGGACGTCCTCAAGGACGTGCTCGCCGAGCGGTTCCAGGTGCAGTGGCGGGTGGAGGCGATCGTCGACCCGTCCGGCGGCGCCAATCCGCCCGCCGGCGGCGCGCCCCGCAGCGGCGGTGGCGGCTTCGGCGGCGGCCCCGGCGGAGGTGGCGGCTTCGGTGGCGGAGCGCCCGCCGCGCCGCCGCAGTCCGCACCCCAGCCGCCGCCCCAGCAGGGCGGCCCGGGTGCGTCCGAGTCCTCCGGCGGGCAGTACGGCCAAGGCGGCGCCACCGGCGGCAGCCAGGGTGCGCGGATGGCGCGGGAAGCGGTGGCCCCCTCGGCGTCCGCGGGGGGCGGGCAGGGCGGCGCCCCCGCCGCGGAGCCCTCGTACACCCCGGAGCCTCCGCCGATGTCGATCGAGTACGACATGCCGGCCGAGGACGACCCGGACCTGGTCGACTCCGCGCTCAGCGGCCATGACCTGATCGTGCGGGAGCTGGGCGCCACGGTGGTGGAGGAGTTCAACAATGAGTGAGCGGATACGGGGATGAGCGAATGCATGCGGGGATTGAGTAAGCGCATACGGGGATGAGCGAGCGCATGCGGGGATGAGTGTGTGCCTGCGGGGGAAGGCGGGCGTGGCGCGGTCGTAGGGGCCTGTTCCCGGGCCCCTCGGGCGGGGGCTTCGGTCCTTGTCCGCGGTTGTGGCACGAGGCGTCACCGGCGGGGCGGCGGCACGGCTGCCCCGGCGAATCGCCGCGGATGTCCCAGGTAGGACCGGTACAGGGCGAAAGGTCGGATCGGTGCGCGGCGGGGGACCGGCTCTGGGTGGGCGTACATCAGGCGTACACCCGTGCTCCTCCTTACGCAGTAGGGCGCGGGGCCGGTGAAACACGTAGGCTCGGGCTACCGCACCAATCGTTGTCGTATGGCAGGAGTCACGTCGTGATCCCCGGTGGTCAGCCCAATATGCAGCAGCTGCTCCAGCAGGCCCAGAAGATGCAGCAGGACCTCGCGGCCGCCCAGCAGGAGCTGGCGGAGACGCCCGTGGAGGGCTCCGCGGGCGGCGGCCTGGTCAAGGCGACGGTGACCGGCTCCGGTGAGCTCAAGGGCCTGGTCATCGACCCCAAGGCGGTCGACACCGACTCCGCGGAGGAGACGGCCGAGACGATCGCCGACCTCGTGCTGGCGGCGGTCCGGGACGCCAATGCCAGTGCCCAGCAGCTGCAGCAGCAGAAGCTCGGTCCGCTCGCCCAGGGTCTGGGCGGCGGTGGCATCCCCGGTCTCCCCTTCTGAGGAGTAGCCAACTAGCGTACGCAGCACGGCAGAAGAGAGAGAAGACGTTCCGTGTATGAAGGCGTGGTTCAGGATCTGATCGACGAGTTGGGCAGGCTGCCCGGCGTCGGTCCCAAGAGCGCGCAGCGGATCGCCTTCCACATCCTTCAGGCCGAGCCGACCGATGTCCGCCGGCTCGCGAACGCGCTGATGGAGGTCAAGGCGAAGGTCCGGTTCTGCAGCGTCTGCGGCAATGTGGCGCAGGAGGAGCAGTGCCGGGTCTGCCTGGACCCGCGGCGTGATCCGGCGGTCATCTGTGTCGTGGAGGAGCCCAAGGACGTCGTGGCCATCGAGCGGACCCGGGAGTTCCGCGGCCGCTACCACGTCCTCGGTGGGGCGATCAGCCCGATCGAGGGCGTCGGCCCCGACGACCTGCGGATACGGGAGTTGCTGGCCAGGCTCGCTGACGGCACCGTCACCGAGCTGATCCTGGCCACCGACCCGAATCTGGAGGGCGAGGCCACGGCCACGTATCTGGCCCGCATGATCAAACCCATGGGCCTGAGAGTGACACGACTGGCGAGCGGACTGCCGGTCGGAGGCGATCTGGAGTATGCCGACGAGGTCACGCTCGGGCGGGCCTTCGAAGGGAGGAGACTTCTCGATGTCTGATGCCACGCTGCACAACGCGACACAGGACCCGGACGACTTCGCCGTTTCGATCTCCGACTCGATCGAGAGCTTCATCGTCGCCGTCACGGAGGTCGCCAAGGGCGACGAGCCGGACAGCGCGGTGCCCTTCCTGCTGCTCGAGATCTCCCAGCTGCTGCTCACCGGCGGGCGGCTGGGCGCCCACGAGGACATCGTTCCCGACGAGCGGTACGAGCCGGACACCGGACCGGAGCCGGACGTCGACGAGCTGCGGGAGCGCTTCGCGGTCCTGCTCGACCCGGTGGACGTCTACTCCGAGGTCTTCGACCCGTATGTGCCGCGCAGCGAGCCGGTGGCGTGCCGCATCTCCGACGACCTGGCAGACGTCATCACCGACCTGCGGCACGGTCTGGCGCACTACAGGGCGGGCCGGGTCAGCGAGGCCCTGTGGTGGTGGCAGTTCTCCTACCTCTCCAACTGGGGCCCGACCGCCTCGGCCGCCCTGCGCGCGCTGCAGTCGCTGGTCGCCCACGTACGCCTCGACCAGCCGCTGGACGCGCTGGACGGCCTGGACACCGACAGCGGGGCCGACGGCGACGAGGAACGGCTCGCCGAGGAGGCCGGGAAGGTCATGGCGGCGGAGATCGCCGGCCCGCTGGGGCTGGGCGGGGTCTGAGTTCCGGGGCGCCCCGCCCTGTGACCTGGGTTACGTTTTCGTGTGTACCGGTCTGTAGCGGGCATGTGCTCGCCGAGCGGGCGCGATGGGGCGCCCGGCGGAACCGCCCAGGGAGGCGTGGCTCACGTAGTGGGTCCCGCGTCTCACGATGTGGTATTAGCAGGGCGGACTCCGCTTGCTCGATAGACTGAGCCGACCGCAGTACCCCCAATTTCGGGGGTCCGGGAGGAAACTCCCGAAGAGACAGTTGCGAGGAGCGCACGTGGGCCTTGTCGTGCAGAAGTACGGCGGCTCATCCGTTGCGGATGCCGAGGGCATCAAGCGCGTTGCCAAGCGAGTCGTCGAAGCCAAGAAGAACGGCCACCAGGTGGTCGTCGTGGTTTCGGCGATGGGCGACACGACGGACGAGCTGATCGATCTCGCGCAGGAAGTGTCCCCGATTCCGTCGGGGCGCGAGTTCGACATGCTGCTGACCGCCGGAGAGCGGATCTCCATGGCCCTGCTGGCGATGGCGATCAAAAACCTCGGTCACGAGGCGCAGTCCTTCACCGGTAGCCAGGCCGGTGTCATCACCGACTCCGTGCACAACAAGGCACGGATCATCGATGTCACGCCGGGCCGCATCAAGAGCTCGGTCGACGAGGGCAACATCGCCATCGTCGCCGGCTTCCAGGGCGTGTCCCAGGACAAGAAGGACATCACCACGCTGGGGCGGGGTGGCTCGGACACCACCGCCGTGGCGCTGGCGGCCGCGCTGGACGCCGAGGTCTGTGAGATCTACACCGACGTGGACGGCGTCTTCACCGCCGACCCGCGGGTCGTGAAGAAGGCCCGGAAGATCGACTGGATCTCCTTCGAGGACATGCTGGAGCTGGCCAGCTCCGGCTCCAAGGTGCTGCTGCACCGCTGCGTCGAGTACGCACGCCGTTACAACATCCCGATCCACGTCCGCTCCTCCTTCTCGGGGCTGCAGGGCACGTGGGTCAGCAACGAACCGCAAGGGGACCAGCCGATGGAGCAGGCAATCATCTCGGGCGTCGCACACGACACCTCCGAGGCGAAGGTCACGGTCGTCGGCGTCCCGGACAAGCCGGGCGAGGCCGCGCGCATCTTCCGCGCGATCGCGGACTCCGAGGTCAACATCGACATGGTCGTGCAGAACGTGTCGGCCGCCTCGACCGGCCTGACCGACATCTCCTTCACGCTGCCCAAGGCCGAGGGCCGCAAGGCCGTCGCCGCCCTGGAGAAGACCCGGGCCGCGGTCGGTTTCGAGTCGCTGCGCTACGACGACCAGATCGCCAAGATCTCGCTGGTCGGCGCCGGTATGAAGACCAACCCGGGCGTCACGGCGACGTTCTTCGAGGCGCTGTCGAACGCCGGCGTGAACATCGAGCTCATCTCGACCTCCGAGATCCGCATCTCGGTCGTCACCCGCGCCGACGACGTCAACGAGGCCGTGCGCGCCGTGCACACCGCCTTCGGTCTCGACACGGAGAGCGACGAGGCCGTGGTCTATGGCGGCACCGGACGATGATTCCGGCCGAGGCGGGCCGTCCGTCCCTCGCCGACACGGCGGGGGCGGACGCCCGTACGGCTCGCAGGCCGCATCTCGCCGTCGTCGGCGCCACCGGTGCCGTCGGCTCGGTGCTGCTCGGCATCCTCTCCGAGCGGGCCGACATCTGGGGTGAGATCCGCCTGATCGCCTCGCCCCGGTCGGCCGGCCGCAAGCTGACCGTACGGGGTGAGCAGGTCGAGGTCGTCGCGCTGAGCGAGGAGGCCTTCGACGGCATCGACGTCGCGATGTTCGACGTCCCGGACGAGGCCTCCGCGCAGTGGGCTCCGGTCGCGGTGTCCAAGGGCGCGGTGGTCGTGGACAATTCGGGCGCCTTCCGGATGGACCCGGATGTGCCGCTGGTCGTCCCCGAGGTCAATGCCCATGCCGCGCGGGTGCGTCCGCGTGGCATCATCGCCAACCCCAACTGCACGACGCTGTCGATGATCGTCGCGCTGGGCGCGCTGCATGCCGAGTACGGGCTGAGCGAGCTGATCGTCTCCTCGTACCAGGCCGTCTCGGGGGCGGGGAAGGCCGGCGTCGACACGCTGCGGGCGCAGCTGTCGGCGGTGTCCGGCACGGAGCTGGGCGCGACGCCCGGTGACGTACGGCGGGCCGTCGGTGACACGCTGGGGCCGTTCCCGGCGCCGATCGCGCTCAACGTCGTGCCCTGGGCCGGCTCGCTCCAGGAGGACGGCTGGTCCTCCGAGGAGCTCAAGGTCCGCAACGAGTCCCGCAAGATCCTCGGGCTGCCGGACCTGCGGGTCACCGCGACCTGCGTACGGGTGCCGGTGCTCACGACCCATTCGCTGGCCGTGCACGCGCGGTTCGAGAACGAGGTCACGGTCGCCGGCGCGCACGAGATCCTGGCCGCCGCCCCCGGGGTCGTCCTCAGCGACGACCCGGCCGAGGGGGAGTTCCCCACCCCGTCCGACGTCGTCGGTACGGATCCGACCTGGGTGGGCCGGGTGCGGCGTTCGCTGGACGATCCGCGGGCGCTGGAGCTGTTCGTGTGCGGGGACAATCTGCGCAAGGGTGCGGCTTTGAACACGGCGCAGATCGGCGAGTTGGTGGCGGGGGAGCTGCGGGGGTAGGACGCGGGCCGGGCCGACGGGGTCGCGCAGGCGGGGGCCGGTGGAGCGCGGTGGCCCTGGTGGGGCAAGCTGGGCGTCCGTCACCGGGGGCGTAAGTCCTGGGACGGCGGCAGTGGGTTCGGGTGACTTGGCGGGATTGGCCGTCGCGACCCGACCGCCTGGGAGATACTTTGCGGGATGTGTGAAGATCCTGTGAGCGAATTGCTGGTCCATACGTCTTGATCTGGGCTGACGATCTGTTCGACCATTCGCTCCCCGCCGCACTGCAACCGGCAGTTGGGCGGGGAGCGTCTTTGTGGCCGCCCTCAGGGGTGGCCCGGGATGTCCGCGGGCGGCTTGGTGAGCCCCGGGTATCAGGACAAACGCGTCAAGGTGAATGGGACATTCGGGAAGAGCTGGTACGCATGAGGGCATTTGATGCATCGTCAAAAGCGGTGCCTTGCGCGTACAACCCTTATGGGGGGAAGCGTGTCCAACAGGCGTGGCAGAGGTACTCGGATTCACGATCGCCCCAGCGGGCGCAGCAGGGGCAGCAGTGCGCCCGCAGCGGCCCCGTGTGGCCGGGGGCATGCCGGTGATCGCCCCCTGGCCCACCACGCGCCCCGCGCAGCTTCCTGCTCAGAGTGGGGACTCTGACGAGGCGATGGCAGCGGGCACCACAGTCGACCACCTCACCGAGACCTACCGCGCGCACTACCGCTCGCTGCTCGGTCTCGCCGCGCTGCTCCTCGACGACACCGCCTCCTGCGAGGACGTCGTCCAGGAGGCCTTCATCCGCGTGCACTCCGCGCGCGGACGGGTGCGCGACCCCGAGAAGACCCTCGCCTACCTCCGGCAGACCGTCGTCAACCTCTCGCGCTCCGCGCTGCGCCGCCGCATCATCGGGCTCAAGCTGCTCTCCAAGCCGATGCCCGACATGGCCAGCGCCGAGGAGGGCGCGTACGACCTGCTGGAGCGGGATCAGCTGATCAAGGCGATGCGCGGACTGCAGCGCCGCCAGCGCGAGGTACTGGTCCTGCGCTACTTCGCCGACATGACCGAGGCACAGGTGGCCCAGACGCTGGGCATATCACTGGGCTCGGTCAAGGCGTACGGATCGCGCGGGATCGCGGCGCTCCGCGTCGCGATGGAGGCTCCCGCATGAGTGGCACGAGGTTCGACCGGTACGACTCGGTGGGCGCGTGGGGAACACGTCGCCTGCGAGAGCCGGTTGGTGCGCACGGGGCGTTCGGTTCGTATGCGGTGCGTGAGGCGCAGGGGCGCCAGGAGGGCGAGCCGGCCGGCGGCCGTCCGTGCGGCGGCGCGGCGCTCGGCCGAAGCGTCGAGACGGGCCCGGACGCTGAGACGGGCCGGGGCGGTGAGACGGGTCGGCACACCGCGGTGAGCCGGGGTGCTGAGACGGACCAGGGTGCTGAGACGGACCGGGGCGCTGAGGCGGACCAGGGCGACGCCAGTGCCTGTGACGACGCCAGTGCCTGTGACGACGCCAGTGCCTATGACGACGACGCCGCCTACGACGACGCCGCGCACGACCGTGATGCGCTGGCCGACGTCACCTTCGGCAGCGGTAGCGGCAGTGGCGGCGATGACGACGACCGGCACGGCCGCAGCCATCCCACGGGCGGTGGCTTCGGCGGCGAGGACGAACTGAGGCGGCTCCTGCAGTCCCGCGTCGGCGACCTCGAACCGGCGGCGGACGCGCTGGAGCAGCTGCGCCGCGCGGTGCCCGCCCGCCGCCAGCGCCGTCGTCATCTCGTCGTCGGAGCGGCCGCCGCGCTGCTGCTCGGCGGTACGTCCATCCCCGCCATGGTCCATGTCGTGGACCTCGCGGACGGCTCCACGGACCGCTCCGCCAACACCGCGAGCAGCCAGCGCGCCCAGGGCGGTGCCGAAGGCGCACACGGCGAGGGGACCGAACACGCCGGACCGCGGCCGACCGACGAGGCCGGCGCGAAGCCCGGCGGGCGCGCGCCCGAGGGCAAGGGCAAGGCCGCCGAAAAGAACGGCGCGGGACATGGCGCCGGGGCCGGCACCCCCGCCCCGGACGCGACCATGGACGTCACCTCGCCGGTCTGCTCCCGCGACCAGCTCGGCCAGGGCACCGGCACGGTCCTCCCGGCGGACTCCGCGGGCCGCGTCTATGGCTCGTTCCGCGTGGTCAACACCTCCGCCACGGCCTGCTCCGTCGAGGGCGGTGGCGCCGTCGGCGTCGTCGCCCAGGGCTCCACGAACCCGGACCGCATCCACGTCGTCGACCACACCTCGGGCGACGAGGCCACCGGCCTGCCCGACCCGGCCATCACCCCCGACCAGCTGGTTCTCAAGCCGGGGGAGGCGTACGAGGTCAAGTTCGCCTGGATCCCCGAGTCCGGTGGCGGCCCCACCGGATGCGTCACCCCGGGGCCCTCACCGACCCCCGACGCCTCCCAGCAGCCGGACCAGTCCCCGGACTCCGGGGCGGCACCGGCCGGTGACGGCAGCGGTCAGGCGGGCGGCGACGACGGGACCGGCGGGGGCGGAACCGCGGCCGGAGGGGTCGTTCTCAGCCATACGCCGGAGGCCGGGGAGCCCGCCGCGACCGAGGCGACGATCGCGGACGCGTGCGCCGGGACGGTCTACCGCACCGAGGCGCTGGCGACCCAGTAACGGCCGACGGCCCAGGCCCGCGCGGATCGGTGCGGACCATGGAGGGGCAGTGCGGACCGTGGAGGGGGCGGCGGGGACCGTGGAGGGGGCGGTGCGGCCCCGCCGTACGGGCCCCGTACCGTTGGTGGTGTGTACCGGTTCCTGCTGACCCCGCGGTGGTGGGGGATCAACGTCTTCGCCGTACTGGCGATTCCCTTCTGCATCTTCATGGGCAGCTGGCAGCTGAGCCGCTTCGAGGACCGGGTCGACTCCCACCAGCAGCAGGAGGACCGCTCCGCCCGGGCCAAGGCCGCGGCGGCCCGTCCCCTCGCCAGTCTGCTGCCCGTCGATCAGATCACCTCCGGCCGTCAGGCCAGCGCTCGCGGACACTACGACCCCGGTCACCAACTGCTCGTACCCGACCGCTCCCTGAAGGGCGAACACGGCGACCGGCAGGGCTTCTACGTCCTCAACCTCCTGCGTACGGACAGCGGCAAGGCCCTGCCCGTCGTGCGGGGCTGGCTGCCCGGTGACGCCGGTGCCAAGGCCGATACGGCGAAGGTGCCCGCGCCGCCCAAGGGCGAGGTGACGGTCACCGGGGCGCTGCAGGCCTCCGAGAACCAGGGCACCGACGGCGTCCAGGCCGGCGGCGGGCTGCCGCGGGGGCAGCTCGGCATGATCAGCGCGGCGTCGCTGGTCAACATCGTTCCGTACGAGGTCTACGACGGCTGGATCACGCTCACCGACGTCCAGGCCCCGCTGCGTGCCGTCCCCCCGGCCGCCGCCGAGGGCAGCGGCCTGGACCTCAAGGCCTTCCAGAACCTCGGCTACACCGGCGAGTGGTTCGTCTTCGCCGGCTTCGTCGTCTTCATGTGGTTCCGCCTCTTCCGCCGCGAATCCGAAGCGGCGAGGGACGCAGCGCTGGGGATCCTGCCGGAGGAGTGAAGAAGGACGAGGGGGGAGGGGGAGGGGCCGGGGTGTGGGGGTGTGAGTGCGGGGGCCTGAGGGCTTCCCCCCGGCCCTCCCCCCCCGGGGGGCCTCCCCCCCCGCCCTCCCCACCCCCACCCACCCCACCTGCAATGGTTTTGCACCTGGTCAGCGGGCGTACGACCGTTGTAGCCGCAATCGATTCGGCGTGCCACGGTAGGCCGTATGGCAGGCAACCACTCCCGCTCGCACGGCCATGACCACCCGCACTTCGCCGATCACGGTCACGACCAAGCGCCCGCCGACCGCCATGCATCCGCTGACCCGCACCTCGCCCACCATGGTCACGGCCCCGGTCACGTGCCCCATCACGGTCACGCTGCCCACGACGGTCACCCTCACGGCCACGTCGGCGTCGGCGACCACAGCCATGCCGACCGTCACGGTCAGGCCGCCCCCGGTGCTCATGCCATCCCCGTCGGCGGGAACGTCACCGCGCACGACCACCACGGTGCCGGGCGGTGGGCGCGGCTACGGCACCAGCTCGTCCATCTGGTCACCCCGCATAGCCATGAGGCCATGGACAAGGTCGACACGGCGATGGAGACCTCCCGCGAGGGGATGCGCACCCTCTGGCTTTCGCTCGGGATCCTCGGTCTGACCTGCGTGTTCCAGGCTGTGATCGTTGCGATGTCCGGGTCGGTGGCACTGCTCGGCGACACGATTCACAACGGTGCCGACGCCCTTACCGCCGTCCCGCTGGGCATCGCGTTCGTCCTGGGCCGTCGCGCCGCGAACCGCCGCTACACCTACGGCTACGGCCGTGCCGAAGATCTCGCCGGTATCGCCATCGTGCTGACCATCGCCGCTTCCTCCCTCCTGGCCGGCTATGAAGCCGTCGACCGCTTGCTGCACCCTCGTGAGGTCACGCACCTGTGGGCGGTCGCGCTGGCGGCCCTGGTCGGATGCGTCGGCAACGAGTGGGTGGCCCGATACCGCATCCGCACCGGCCGCAGGATCGGCTCCGCCGCCCTCGTCGCCGACGGACTGCACGCCCGCACCGACGGCTTCACCTCCCTGGCCGTCCTCCTCGGCGCCGGCGGCGCCGCCCTGGGCTGGCGCCTGGCCGACCCCCTCATCGGTCTGCTGATCACCGCCGCCATCCTCCTGGTCCTGCGTGACGCGGCCCGAGAGGTCTACCGGCGGCTGATGGACTCCGTCGACCCCCGTTTCATCGACACCGCCGAGACCGCCCTGCGGACCGTGGACGGTGTCCGCGACGTCGGGCAGGTCCGTATGCGCTGGATAGGCCACACCCTGCGGGCCGAGGCCGACATCGTCGTCGACTCCGCTCTGACCGTGGTGCAGGCCCACGCCCTCGCCGTCGCCGCCGAGCACGCCCTCATACACGCCGTCCCCCGGCTCACCGCCGCGACCGTCCACACCGACCACACCACCGAAGGCACCGACCCGCACGCCGCCCTCGCCCATCACACCGCACGCTGAGCAAGGGCGCCGGCCCTGAGCCGGGGGCGGCGGCCCCCGGCCTAGGGCTCCCCCCGGGGCGAGGGCCGCGCGGCAGTCGGAGCGGTCACCTCACCGAGGGCTGCGTCCGTGTGGCTGTGGCTGTGGCTGTGGCTGTGGCGCTCGGTGGGGCCGGCGCGGCCGGAGTGGCCCGTAGTCCCGGTGGGACGGTGGGATGGTGGGACGGTTGGGGCAGAAGTGGACGAGTGCCTGCCCCACCCGCTGTCCCCGTCAGCTCTCCCGCTTCGTGTCGATGACGTACCGCTGGGCGAATTCCAGCTCCAGTCGGACCTGCTTGATGCGCTCTTCCACGACGAGGGAGCCGTGGCCGGCGTCGTAGCGGTAGACCTCGTGCGGGTGGCCGCGCCGCTCCAGCCGCTCGACGTAGTTCTCCACCTGCCGGATCGGGCAGCGGGGGTCGTTGACGCCTGCGGAGATATAGACCGGTGCCCGCACCGCGTCGACGTACGTCAGCGGAGACGACGCCTCGAAGCGCTCGGGGACCTCCTCGGGGGTGCCGCCCAGCAGCGTCCGGTCCATCGCCTTGAGGGCTTCCATCTCGTCGTTGTAGGCGGTGACATAGTCCGCGACCGGGACCGCCGCCAGGCCCACGGCCCAGGCGTCCGGCTGGGTGCCCAGCCCCAGCAGGGTGAGGTAGCCGCCCCAGGAGCCGCCTGCCAGCACCAGCCGCTCCGGGTCCGCCAGCCCGGACGAGACCGCCCACTCGCGCACCGCGGCGATGTCCTCGAGCTCGATCAGGCCGACACGGTGCTTGAGCGCGTCCGTCCAGGCGCGGCCGTATCCGGTCGAGCCGCGGTAGTTGACGCGTACGACCGCGAAGCCGTGGTCCACCCAGGCCGCCGGGGACGAGGCGAAGGCGTCGCTGTCGTGCCAGGTCGGGCCGCCGTGTATGTCGAACACGGTCGGGAAGGGACCGTCGCCCGCCGGCTGCTGCACCAGCGCATGGATACGGCCTCCGGGGCCCTCCACCCAGACGTCGCGCACCGGCACCGACCCGGGTGCCTTCATTCCGGGCGGGTCCAGCACGACCCTGCCGCTCGTCGAGCGCACCTCCGGAGGCTGCGCGGCCGACGACCACAGGAACTCGACCGTGCCGTCCGGCCGTGCCGTCGCGCCCGAGACCGTGCCGGCCGGGGTCTCGACCCGGGCCAGCCCCTGGGCGCCCGCCCCGGACAGTTCGTAGCGCCACAGCTCGCTGCGCGCCTGGTACTCGTGCTCCACCAGCAGTGCCGAGCCGTCCGGATACCAGTCGGCGCCCACATCTCCGGGCAGATCGATGGCGAGGGCCGTCTCCTGGCCGGTCAGCGGATCCCAGACCATGGGCTCCCAGCGGCCCCGCCGCTGGTGCCCGACCAGCAGTCTGGAGTCGCCGTCCACCGGCGCGAAGCCCATCACCGACAGGCCCAGCTCCTCGGCCCCGCCGTTGGTGTCGTCCAGCTCGGCGACCACGGAGCCGTCGGGCCGCACGACGCGGATCGCGGAGTGCATCGCGTCGCCGTGCTCGGTGTGCTCGATGGCGATCAGCGAGCCGTCGTGCGAGAGGGCGCCGACGCCCGCCGACTCCCGATGGCGGTAGATCTCCACCGGCGGCTGCCCCGGCCGTACGACATGGACCGTCGAGCCGTCCTCGTCCGTGGAGCAACCGACGACCGCCGTACCGTCGCGGCCGATCTCCAGGCCGCCGGGGTACGAGGGGGCCAGGCCCGGGGTGGCCGGTTCATCCGGGCCGCCGCCGAACGGCTGGCGCATCCAGACGCCGAACTCGTCCCCGTCGGTGTCCGAGAACCACCAGATCCACTCGCCGTCCGGCGACAGCGTGCCGTCCGTCGTGCCGTTCGGCCGGTCCGTTGCCTGGCGCTGCCCGCCCGTCGCCCGGTCCCAGGCGTACAGCTCGAAGGTGCCGGTGGCGTTCGAGACGAACAGGGAGCGGTCCGGGGCGTCCTCGGCCCAGTCCGGCAGCCCGATCCGCGGCGCGCGGAAGCGCTTCTCCCAGTCGGGCATCTCCGTGCCCGCTATCGGCCCGGCCGGGCCCGTCCCGGGGGAGCGGTCGGCTGCGGCCGCCGGGGCGATCGGATCGATGGAGGGGTCGGGACCTGGGGTCGTCTCGTCAGTCATGGGCCCATTCTGCGCCCGGCGCTCGAATTGCGTTGGCGAGGGCCGCAAGGCTGTGGATAACTTCGTCGTATGCAAGGACATAGCGGCCCCGACGACTGGCGGGAGGCCAATCGCGCCAGGTGGGACGAGCGCGTGGCCATCCACACCGCGAGCGATTACTACGACCAGGACGGATTCCGCCGGGCCCGGGACGTCATCCGCGACTTCGAGGTCGCCGAGGTCGGCGACGTCACCGGCCGGTCCCTGCTCCACCTCCAGTGCCACTTCGGACAGGACACCCTCTCCTGGGCCCACCGCGGCGCCGCCCGCGTCGTCGGCCTGGACTTCTCCGAGCAGGCCGTCGAAACGGCCCGTGAGCTGGCCGCCGAACTCGGCTACGCGCCGGACCGCGCGGCGTTCGTCGCGGCCGACGTCTATGACGCCGCCGAAGCCGTCCCCGACCCCGCGTACGACATCGTCTACACCGGCATCGGCGCCCTGAACTGGCTCCCGGACCTGGAACGCTGGGCCGACACCGCCGCCTCCCTCGTCGCCCCGGGCGGGTTCCTCTACCTCGCCGAGTTCCACCCGCTGTGCGACGTGCTGGACGACGAGACCGGGTCGCGCATCATCCACGACTACTTCAGCCGGGACGCCTGGGTCGACGAAATCCCCGGTACGTACACGGACTTCGACGCGCCGACGGTCAACAACCGCAGCGTCGAATGGCAGCATCCGCTCGGCGAGGTCGTCTCCGCCCTCGCCGGCGCCGGTCTGCGCATCGACTTCCTGCACGAACACGACATGACGATGTTCCAGCGCTTCACGGCCCTGCGCCGCGCCGACGACGGCTACTACCGCTTCCCCGGGGACCGCCCCCGCATCCCCCTCATGTACTCGCTGAAGGCGTCCCGTCCGCGCTGAGAAAGGGCGCACGTGCCGGCCGAGCCGTCCCGGTGAGGGCGGTCCGGCCGCGCCGAGGGCCGGCCCGGGGCCGCCGCCGTCCCCCTCCCCCGCGGCGGCTAACCTGACTGCCCGGTCGGGCCGGACGGGGGCGCGGTCGACGGCCGTGTGGTGAGGCGCCAGACGGCACAGATCAACGGGGGTTCGCCGTGCGGAAGCCGATACGTATCGCTGGGGCCGCGGGTGTCAGCGCGCTCATGCTGCTGGCCGTGGGGTGCTCCGGCACGGCCGGTACGGCCAAGAAGCCGGGGGCGTCGGAATCCGTCACGCCCGCCAAGCCGCTGCCGATGAAGGCCACACCGCGCCAGGCCACCTGGACCGACTCCGACGACAAGGCGCATCCGCTGCGGCTCACACCCACCCGGCTCGCCCGCGGCTCGGACTCCGACCTCTCGCACATCCGGCTGGACGACGATCTCCAGGGGATGGTGCCGTACTACCTCACCTTCTCCTACACCAACACGGCCAAGAGCACGCTGAGCCAGGTGGATCCGTCGCGGAACTTCTCCGTCAACGGGGCGAACGGCGAGGCCGCCCAGCGGGTCTCGCTGTTCCAGTCCAACCCGTTGGCGACCGGATCCGGTCTGCCGCCCGAGTGCCGCGAGGGCGGCGCCGCCGAACTGGCCGCCGGGGCCACGTCGGCGATCTGCCAGATCTTCATGCTGCCCAAGGGACAGTCACCGGCGACCGTCTCCTACAAGGACGACGGCGGCGACACCCTCATCTGGCCGGTCGGCGGTGCCGAGGGCGGCTCCAAGGGAGTGCTGGCCCCGGACGTGCCCGCCGACGGCATCACGGAGGACAGCCGCAACCGCCCGGTCTCGCTGCGCATCACCCCCAAGGGCGTGCGCACCGGCTCCCCCGCCGACCTCGGCCGCTTCGACCTGGACGCGGACCAGAAGAAGATGGTGCCGTACTACGTCACGATGCAGTACCGCAACAGCGGCAAGTACGACCTGCTGCCGAGCATGAGCCAGGGGATCGCGCTGCGGACCGCCGGCGGGCAGACCGTGAAGAGGATGCTGCTGATCGACATCGGCGGCCCCGGGGTCGCCAAGTGCCCCGAAGCCGTGCCGGACAACATGGTCAAGCCCGACGGCGTGGTCACCGAGTGCTCGATCCACCTGCTGCCGAAGGGCGATGCCCCGGCCGCCGTCGTCTTCACCGGTGAGGGGCAGGGCGCGCAGTCGGTCACCTGGCGGGCGCAGGTGGACGGCGGGCGGTGACCGCCGCCGGGCGGGGGAGCGCCGGCCCGCTCCCCCGCCCGCCGTCCGCGGCTACCCCAGCCGCAGCGGCAGTGACGCCAGCCGCCAGTTACCGGGCAGCGGCAGCCGCTCCAGCCGCTCCGGTTCGACACCCAGCGACAACTGTGGGAAGCGCGCCAGCAGTTTGCCGAACGCGACCTCGCCCTCCTGTCTGGCGAGCGAGGCCCCCAGACAGTAGTGCGGCCCGTGCCCGAAGCCCACATGGTTCTCGGCGTGGCCCGCGGGGTGCCGGGTCAGGTCGAGACGGTCCGGGTCGGTGTAGTGGCGCGGGTCGTAATTGGCCGACACCAGGATGAGTTGTACGGCGTCGCCCTTGCGCAGCCGCGTACCGGCGAGCTCGATGTCCTCGGAGGCGTAGCGCAGTTGGGTCATGTGCACCGGCCCGCACCAGCGCATCAGCTCGTGGACCGCGCGCGGAAGCAGCGCCGGGTCGTCCCTGAGCAGGCGCAGCTGGTCGGGGTGGGCGAGCAGCGCCGCCGCGCCGTTGGCTATGAGGTGCGCGGTGGTCTCGTGACCGGCCAGGACCAGGGTGAGGACCATGGTGACCATCTCGACGTCGCTCAGCCGGCTGCCGTCGTCGTCGTGGGTCTGGATCAGCTCGCTGAGCAGGTCGTCGGTGAGCGCGCCGCGCCGTTCGCGGATCAGCTCGTGGATGTGGTCGATCATCGCGGGGAACGTCCTGCCGAGCCGGTTCGGCTCCAGCGAGACCAGGTCGGCGCCCCACGTGCGCCACAGCGGACGGTCCGCTTCGGGTATGCCGACGAGTTCGCAGATGACGGTGATCGGCAAGGGATAGGCGAAGTGCTGGATCAGGTCGACCACGCCGTCCTCGGCGTGCTCGGGGAGCCGGGCCAGCAGCTCGTCGGCGATCTGCTCGACGCGCGGACGCAGCGCGGTGATCTTACGGGCGGTGAAGGCGCGCGACACCAGGCGGCGCAGCCGGGTGTGATCGGGGGCGTCGTAGTTGAGGATCGAGCCGGTCAGATAGACGCGCAGGTGCTCGGGGAAGCCCATCATGTCCATCATGCGGTCCCTGGGCGACTGTC
Organism: Streptomyces sp. NPDC059008; assembly: GCF_042749045.1. Taxonomy (NCBI): domain Bacteria; kingdom Bacillati; phylum Actinomycetota; class Actinomycetes; order Kitasatosporales; family Streptomycetaceae; genus Streptomyces; species Streptomyces sp. NPDC059008. The sequence goes on from NZ_JBHYJC010000006.1 coordinate 35,158, forward strand.
CGGGCGCATCGCCCAGCGCCGAGGAGACCGGGTTGTTCACGAACCGCTGGTCACGCAGGACCTGGCGGACCTCCTCGAAGCGGGTCACGAACCACACGGGTGAGTCGTCCATGAACCGCCCGCGGACGACCGGAGCCTGCTCGCGCAGCGCGCCGTAGCCCCTGAACGGGTCACCGATCAGCGCCGGATCCATCACGTTCGGCTCGCCCGGGTGTTTCCCCACGTGCTCGGCGAACGGAGAGCTGGGTAATGCCGACATCGCGTTCTCCTCCGGTTGGGAGTCGGTCGGGAGTTGTGGAGTCAGGGTGGGACTCGAAGATCAGCTGCGAACCTGCCGGCGCATCTCCTGCGCCCTGTGCTCCCCCAGTTGCTCGTGGAGCGCGATGATCTCGGGCGCGGCCGCGACGACGGCGTCGTGAACGGGGCCGGAGCCGGGGGCCGGGCAGGGGCCGTGGCCGGGCACGCCTGACGTTTCCAGGGTGCTCCGGACCGTCTGGGCGAGGAGTTGCGCACGTACCTGCGGGGTGTCCGGGGCACGGTCGTGGAGCAGCGCTTCGGACATGAAGAAGCCGGTGACGATCGCCATCAGGGTGTACTGCTGGTGGTGCAGGTCGGTGTCGTCGCGCATCAGCCCGTGGGCGCGCAGCACCTGAAGGTGGCGGTACAGGGTCCGGTCGCCGTGCGCGATCAGCTCGGCGAACTCCTTCTTGGCGGTGTCGTTGAGCCGGCCGAGGATGTCGGAGTCGTCGGTGTAGAGGGCGCGCAGCACCGGCTCGTCGAGGAAGTCGAGGAAGAGCCCGCTGACGTGCCGGCCCGGCAGGACCTCCAGAGGGTCGGCGCGCATCCGCTCCAACTGGCGCTGGTGGGTCCGGGTCTGCGCCTTGAGCACGACGGCCAGGAGCAGGGCCTCCTTGGTCTTCCAGTGCAGGTAGACCGTGCCCTTGCCGACCTTGGCCCGCCGGGCGATCTCCTCGATCGTCAGCCGCCCGTACCCCCAGGCGAGCAGCAGTTCCCCCGCCGCCTCCAGGATGCGCTCGGCCCGCTCCGCCCGTTCCACGCCTGCCCCCTCCGCTGCCGTGACCAGATTTCAAATCTGGTCACACAGTCAACGGTAGGTCCGGCGGCGCAAGGGGGTAAGGCGGTTTCCGGTCAGCCGGGCGTGCGCGGCCGCTGATCGGCAGGGGTGCGGATCCGCGGACGGGTCGGCGCGGGGAAGACCGGTCCTCAGATCTCGGCGACGGCTTCCAGGGGGCTGAGGGCGGCCGCCCGGCGGGCCGGGACGGCGGCCGCGAGCGCGCCGATCGCGAGGGAGGCCAGGCACACCAGCAGCAGCGTCCCCCAGGGCAGCGCCAAGGAGTACTGCTCCAGCGCGCCGTTGGCCAGCGCGCCGACCGCCCAGGCGCCGAACAGCCCGCCCGCCAGGCCCAGTAGCGTGCCGAAGGCGGCGACGGTCACCGACTCCAGGCGGATCATCCGCCGGACGCCGGCGCGGTCCATGCCGACGGCGCGCAGTACGCCGATCTCGCGGGTGCGTTCCGCGACCGACATGGCCAGCGTGTTGACGATGCCCAGCGCGGAGATCACGGCGCCGATGGCCAGCAGCCCGTACATCAAGGTCAGCAGGTCGCCCAGGGCGCCGGCGGCCTCGTGGACGAGTGCCTCCCGGTCCCGCACCGTCAGCAGCGGGCTGTTGCCCACGGCGGCGCGCAGCCGGTCCTCGGTGGTCTTCGAGGCCGCGCCGTCGTCGGTGCGCACCAGGATGCGCTGGACGGAGCCGGGCCGGAAGCTGCTGCGCTGCACCTCGCCGCGGGCGCCCAGCGCGTCGTGGGCGACGGGGTTGTCCTTGTAGACGCCCACGACGGTGTACTGCTCGACCTGCTGGCTTCGGCCCATGCGGGCGCTGAGTCTGTCGCCCGTGCTCACGCCGTGTTCCCGGGCCGTGGTGCTGGAGACGGCGATCCGGCCCGGCCCGAGGTCCTTCACGGAGCCGCTGACGAAGTCGAGCTTCATGACGGCGGGCACGGCGTCGGGGTCGACGCCGGAGATCTGCCGGACGCCGCCGCCGATGAACACGGTGGAGTCCGTGACGGCGGCCGCGGTCCGCACCCCGGAGGTGTCGGCGACCCGCCGTACCGCGGCCGGGTCGATGCCCGTCGTGGGGGTGCGGGTGCTGATGACGTAGTCGGCGCCGAGGCCGGCCGCGGCCTGGCGGTCGAGGGCCTGTCCGGTGGAGTTGCCGATGACGGCGAGCCCGGTGACCAGAGCGGTGCTGATCATCAGCGAGGCGGCGGTGGCCGCGGTGCGCCGCGGGTCGCGCAGCGCGTTCTCCCGTGCCAGGCGGCCGGTGATCCCGAAGCGGCCGGTCAGGCGTCCGGTCAGCCGGATCACGGCAGCGGCGAGCAGCGGCGCCAGCATGATCATGGCGACGACGAGGACGGCACAGCCGAACATCGCGCTCTGCAGGTTCTCCACCGAGGCGTCCTTCGCCCCCGTGAGCGACACCAGCAGCCCGGCACCGAGGACGAGGAGGACCAGCCCCACCGCGCCGCGGATCCGGGAACCGGTCGCCGCGGGCGGCTGCTCGGCCGAGCGCATCGCCTCGACGGGCGCGACCTTCGCCGCCCTGCGGGACGGTAGCCACGCGGCGAGCACGGTGACGCCCACGCCCACGCCGAGCGCCGCCACGACGGGGCGCGGGCCGATCACCAAAGGACCGTCGGGCAGCGGGTCCTCCGCGCTGCCCAGGACGTCGGGCAGGACGGCGGCGATGCCGAGGCCGAGCAGGAAGCCGGCCGCCGACGCGGCGAGGCCGAGCAGCAGCGCCTCCAGCAGGACGGAGCGGACCACCTGGCGGCGTTCGGCGCCGACCGCCCGCAGCAGCGCGATCTCACGGGTGCGCCGCGCCACGAGCATGGTGAAGGTGTTGACGACGAGGAACGAGCCGATGAACAGCGAGACCCCGGCGAAGACCATCGGCAGCTTCTCGTAGCCCCGGGTCAGGGTGTCGACGTAGGTGGCCTGCTGGGCGGCCTGGGCAGCGCCGCTGGTGGCCTCGGCCCGGTCGGCCGGGAGCTGGGCGGTGACCCGGTCGGCGAGTGCGGCCTGGTCGGTGCCGGGCGCGGCGGACAGGTCGATTGCGGTGTAGTGGCCGGGGGAGGCGAACAGCCGCTGGGCGGTCGCCTTGTCGAACAGGGCGAGGGTGCCGCCGCTGGTCACCCGGGTGTCGTGGGTGGTGACGATCCCGACGAGCCGCTTGGTCATGACCGGGCCGTCGGTGGCCAGCGTGATCGTGTCGCCGATGCCGAACCGGCCGGCCGAGGCGGTGGCCTCGTCCACGACGATCTCCCCGCCGCCCTGCGGGGCGCGGCCCTTGAGCAGCGGATAGCGGGCGTCCTTGCCGTCCTTGCCCGGTACGTAGGCGGTGGCCAGGTTCGCCCACGCCTTGCCGGCCCGGAGCGGAGTGCCGTCCGCCGCGTTCAGGGTGGCCGAGCCGTCGGCCGACGGGCGCACGGCGGCGACACCGGGCACGCCGGCCAGTTTCCGCACGAGCGCGTCGTCCAGCACGGTGCCGCGCTGCTCCGCGCCGGCTCCCGGAGCGGGCGCCTTCGCGGTCACGGTGACCGCGATGTCCGCGAAGCTCCGCGACGCGGCGGCGCGGTGGGCGGCGGCGGAGGAGTCCGCGAAGACGAGGGTGCCGCAGACGAACGCGACACCCAGGCAGACCGCGAGGACGGTCATGGCCAGACGGGCCTTGTGCGCGAGGACGTTGCGCAGGGCTGTTCTCAGCATGGGCGGCTTTCGGTGACGGGGGAGAGGTACGGGGAGGGGCGACGCGGGCGCGTGAGGGCCGGGTGGCCGGGTGCGACGAAGGCGAGCGGGGGGCCGGTCCGGTGCGGTCGCCGGTCAGTCGGCGCGGGCGCGCCTCAGCTGGTGCGCGGGCGGGTGTCGAAGCTCTTCATGACGTCCAGGACCCGGTCGGGGCTGGGGTGCGCCATCTCGTCGACCAGGCGGCCGTCGGCGAGGAAGACCACGCGGTCGGCGTATCCGGCGGCGACGGGGTCGTGGGTGACCATGACCACGGTCTGGCCCAGTTCGCGCACCGAGTCGCGCAGGAAGCCCAGGACCTCGCCCCCGGAGCGGGAGTCGAGGTTGCCGGTGGGCTCGTCGGCGAAGACGATCGCGGGCCGGGAGGCCAGGGCGCGGGCCACGGCGACGCGCTGCTGCTGCCCGCCGGACAACTGCGCCGGCCGGTGGCCGAGGCGCTGGGAGAGACCGACCATGGCGACCACGCGGTCCAGCCACTGCTGGTCGGCGCGGCGACCGGCGATGGTCGACGGCAGCGTGATGTTCTCCAGCGCGGTCAGCGTCGGCAGCAGGTTGAACGCCTGGAAGACGAAGCCGATCCGGTCGCGGCGCAGCCGGGTGAGCTGCCGGTCGTCGAGCGTGCCCAGTTCGGTGGTGCCGATGCGGACGGAGCCGGAGTCGAACGCGTCGAGCCCGGCGGCGCAGTGCATCAGGGTGGACTTGCCGGAGCCGGAGGGGCCCATGATCGCGGTGAACTCGCCCTCGCGGAAGGTGATGCTGACCCGGTCCAGGGCGACGACACGGGTGTCGCCGCTGCCGTAGGCCTTCGACAGGTCGGTGGTGGCGGCCGCGATCCCGGTCGGCGGATGCGGGGCGGGCGTGCCAAGGGGGCGGGCGGTCACGGGGGACTCCTCTTCGGGTGCCAAAGGGTGCACGTCGAAGGGTGTCCGGGGAACGTATCGGGGCCTGGGCCACCGTGTATCGGGGCCTGCTTCACCGTGTATCGGTTCTGTATGCGCAGCGGTTCCGCGGCGGCCGGGCGGTCAGTCCGGCAGGCGCAGGGTGGCGACGGCGCCGCCGTCCGGGGCGTTGCCCAGGCGCAGCTCGGCGCCGAGGAGCCGGGCCTGGCCCAGGGCGATGGTCAGGCCCAGGCCATGGCCCGAGCCGCGTTCCCTCGCGCCCGTGTGGAAGCGGCGCGGGCCTTCCAGCAGCAGGTCGGCGGGGAAGCCGGGGCCGTGGTCGCGCACGACGACCGTAGGGCCCTGGACGGTGACCCGTACGGGCGTGTCCCCGTGCCGGTGGGCGTTGGTGACGAGGTTGCCGACGATCCGTTCGAGGCGGCGCGGGTCGGTCTCCACCGTGGGCGCGGGCTGTGTGCCCGGTGCCTCCACGACGGCGACCTCGGTGTCGAAGCCGGTGCGCGTCACGGCCTCGGTGACGACCGCGCCGAGCGGGACACGGGCACGGACGGGCTGTTCGGCCCCGGCGTCCAGCCGGGAGATCTCCAGCAGGTCCTCGACCAGGCCGCGCAGATCGCGCACCCGGGCGCGCAGCAGATCCTCCGTCTCACCGGGCGGCAGCAGGTCGGCGGCGGCCAGCAGACCGCCGACGGGGGTGCGCAGCTCGTGGGCCACGTCCGCGGTGAACTGGCGCTCGGTGCGCAGCCGTCGGCTGAGGCTGTCCGCCATGTGGTCGACGGTGGCGGCGATGTCGGCGACCTCGTCGCGGCCGTCGGTGGGCCCGGTGCGGGCGTCCAGGTCCCCGGCACAGATCCGGCCCGCGGTCTCGGAGACCTGCCGCAGCCGGCGGCCGAGCAGCCCGGCCCCGTAGACGGCCAGGGGCGTGGCCGCCGCGAGCGCGATCAGCGAGGCCACCGCCATGGTCATGTCGAGCCGGCGCAGATCGTGCAGCTCCGAGCTCATGTTGATACGGACGGCCAGCACCGGAGAGTCCGGGCCGCCGACGCGCTGGGCACCCCAGACGCTCGGGCCCAGATTGTTCTCTACGTGCCCGTCGTAGGCCGTGTGCCGCCTGCCGTCGGCCAGGCGGCGCAGTTCGGCGGGCAGCTCGTCCGGATCGAGATGGGCGCCGTCGATCAGCGTTCCGGTGCGCCGGTAGGTGTCCATGGCCGCGTACACCGTGTTGAAGGCCTGCATGCCGGCCCTGGCCCGGATGTCACGCGCGGTCCACAGGTGCACCAGGACACCCACCGCCACCGCCACCAGGCAGGCCGTGGCCGCGGCCAGCGCGGCGATCTTCCAGCGCAGCGCCACCCGGGCGCTGCGCAGCCGATAGAACGGGCGCACCGGCCTCAGCGCCTGAGCTTGTAGCCGAAGCCGCGGACCGTCTCGATCCGGTCCCGGCCCAGCTTCCTGCGCAGCCGCTGCACGCACAGGTCCACGACCCGGCTGTCGCCGTCCCAGCCGTACTCCCAGACGTTGCGCAGCAGCGTGTGCCGCTCCCGCACGATGCCCGGGTGGGCGGCGAACTCCAGCAGCAGCTTCAGTTCCGTCGGGGTCAGCGCCACCGGACGTCCGGAGACGAACACCTCCATGCCGCCGGTGTCGATGGTCAGATCCCCGAAGACCAGCAGCTCCGTCCCGGACGGCGGCGTCCCCTCGCCCGCCGCCCGCTCGGGCCCCGGGGCAGGCGCGTACGTCGCCCGCCGCAGCAGCGAGCGGATGCGCGCCACGAGCACGTAGGTGTCCACGGGTTTGACCACATAGTCGTCCGCCCCGGCCTCCAGACCGGCGACGACATCGAGTCCGTCGCCGCGGGCGGACATCATCAACACGGGCACCAGGCTGGTCTCCCGGACCCTGCGGCACAGGCCGATCCCGTCCAGACCGGGCAGCATCACATCCAGAATCAGCAGGTCGAAGGTCTCGTCGCGAAAGCGCTCGAGCCCCGCCAGCCCGTCGGCCGCGGCCGCCATCTGGTAGCCGTAGCGCTCCAGGGCGACGGTGAAGGACCGGCGCATCAGCTCGTCGTCCTCCACCAGCAGCACGCGGACGGGCCGCACGGAGGCCGGCGCCGGGGCGGACGAGGACACGGGCGGATCACTCCTGTTCAGACGGTCGTGCGCACGGTCCCCGTGTGCACGTACACGCGACCGGCGACCTGAAAGGAACGATAGGGCAGGCACCGCCCTGGGCAGCGCACCGCTCCGGGATCACGGCACCCGGACGCCCGCGAGGAGGTCGGCGCGCGCCGGCCGGTGGACCAGCGCGGCCGTGTCCTGTCTTCCGTCCCGCCCCGTGTCCACGCTCATGAGACGGGGGCGTACCGGCCTACGGAAGACGGCGGAGTCCCCGGTGCGACGGCGCCGTATCGGGGACTGGGCCCCGGACCCCGACGCTCACGGGGCGGGCGGGCGCGGCCGGACGTTCTCGACGACGTCCCGCTGCGCGGGGAACGCGACGGGCTCGGAAGCCGGGGCAATTCCGCGAGCGGGGACGACGCACCGGCGCCCCTGCCCCGCTTCCCCTGGAAAAGCGTCTTACCTGGCGGGCGATGCATAAATACTCTTCGGTCGGTTATTCATATACCAGTGACGCCTGCCGCTCGCATGGTGATAGGGCGGCAGATCGCTCGCGCAGTCGGGAGCGCATTCGGCAGGGAGTCCCAGTGGCCGCCCCAGGCCTCAGTTGTTCGAGGATGGGGAAGCGAGCAGTGTATCGATCGCGCCAAAAAGTGATGCCAACCACCCGCCCCTGAAGAGCAGTTGAGCGCGCTGTCGACCGACAAGGCCCCTCGTGACCTCGGGTTTGTGTGTCTTCAGGGTCAGCCGAAAAACGTCCAGCGGGGTCAAACTCACGTTTGAGGGCACCTTGATCACTTAATGTAGCTGCAATGTTCCCGCAACAACCGGGGAATTGGCTGCTCAGCCCCTCGCCAGGGGCGACACACGGTGAAATTGGAGACGTGAACTCCGCTTATTGCCGCGCAGAACGACGCTGGCCCGTGGCTGTATCGGTCGCCTAACATCGTGAATGTCTGCCAGCCCGCCAGTGACCGCGGCGGATAAGCGGATCCCGCAACTCCATACAGCGGACGTCGCGAAGTCACAGGAATTCGCGGCTCCGCGACTAGTAGTGCCCGAACCCCCCTCTCGCCCACCTCCAGTCTTTTACCGACAGGGAGAAGCATGTCCGCAGTAGCCAGCAAAGCGCCGCAAGTGCCGGAGCAGTCGGCTCGGTTCGCCGAGATCCTCAAGCGGCTCATCGACAAGTCGGTGGACGGCTACTACAACCCGTACCGCGAGTTCGACTGGCCCGATTCGCTGCCCGAGCAGATGTCGTGGATGAGCGATGACCTGGTCTCCACCTACGGCACCGAGGTCGCCAAGGAGCTGACGACCGAGGAGGCGCAGCGGCTGTCCCGCTGGGAGAGCATCAACTTCTACAGCCTCAACGTCGAGGGAATCCGCGAGCTGCTGATCGAGGTCATCAAGCGGATCCACACGACCGGCTTCGAATTGCCGTCGGACTTTTTCCACCACTTCATCGGCGAAGAGAACGAACACATGTGGTTCTTCGCCGAGTTCTGCCTCCGCTACGGCGACAAGATCTACAGCGGGCCGAATCTCAACTCCATTCCGCATGACAACGCGCAGGTGGAGAACTTCCTGGTGTTCTCCAGGATCCTTCTCTTCGAGGAGATCGTCGACTTCTACAACATGCGGATGGCCGCCGACGACTCCCTGCACGAGACCATCCGCAAGGTCAACCGGGTGCACCACGAGGACGAGTCCCGGCACATCGCGTTCGGCCGCGAGCTGGTCTCGATGCTCTACTCCCAGCTGGCGAAGACCATGACCGACCAGCAGCGCCTGGAGATCGAGCAGTACCTGAAGCGGTACATCGTCTTCAGCCTCCGCTCCTTCTACAACCCGCAGGTCTACCGGGACGCCGGCATCGCCAAGCCGCTGGAGTTCCGCGAGCGGGTGGTCTCCGACCCGGCCCGCCGCGAGCTGGAGCGCAAGGTCGTGCGCAAGCCGATGTCCTTCATGCTCAAGTCGGGGATCTTCGCCGACGACCTGCTGCCGGACGTCTGATCCGGGCGAAGGAGGTCGGAATGGAAGCGAACGGTCTCGCCTACCTGCCCGCCGGCGAAGCCCGACTCCTGCGGCGCCTGGACGACATGTTCGAGCGGTGGGGCATCGGGGTCGGCGCCGAACCGGTCATCGGAGCACCGCTGCTGCCCGTGGCCAAGCTGGCCAAGCTCGACTACTACCAGAACTTCCCGCACCAGGCGCTGGTGGTCAACGCGCTGGACCTGGAGCACCGCCCGCAGGGCCAGGACGCCTGTGCCATCGAGGCGTTCCCACCGGAGCAACTGCAGAGTGCGGAGATCGCCCTGCCGTCGGCCACCTGCTACGCGGTCTACCTGGGGATGGAGGGTACGAGCCTGCCGGGCAACACCCTGATCACCCTGGTCGGCCGCTGCTTCCGCCGGGAGGAGCGGTACACCGGGCTGCGCCGGCTGCTCGGTTTCCACATGCGGGAGATCGTGGCCCTGGGCGAGCAGGAGTTCGTCGAGGAGCACATCGACCGCTTCTCCTCGCGCATCCTGCGGTTCGCCGAGGAGCTGGACCTGCCGCTGCGCAAGGAGGCGGCGACCGACCCGTTCTTCGACGGCGAGGGCCCGCGCGCACTGCTGCAGCGCATCGCGCCGGTCAAGTACGAGTTCCTGGCCGGGGAGCTGGCCATCGCGTCGGTGAACAAGCACCGCAACTTCTTCGGCGAGCGCTGCGACATCCAACTGGCCGACAGCGGACGGCCGGTGTTCACCAGCTGCGTCGCCTTCGGTCTGGAGCGGTGGCTCGCCGTACTGCACGACCGCTACGGCGACTGGGCGGCGGCCGACGAAGCCGTCGCGAAGGCAGACCAGGCACTGGCATCAGCCGCAACTACCGAAGGGACGTCCCATGCAGACTGAACAGGAACAGCTCAAGCAGTGGATCCTGGCCCGCCACCCGGAGATCTCCGACATCGACGCGGACCTCGACATCCTGGAGAACCGGCTCATCGACTCCCTGGCCTTCGTCGAGTTCATGCTGCTGGTCTCCCGGCTCAGCGGCGAGGAGATCGACATGGAGACCCTGGACGTCGACGACTTCCGCACCCTGCGGCGGATCGAGGGGCGGTACTTCCGGGCGGGCGTGGCGTGACGGCACCCGCCGTCGAGACCGTCCCCGAGCGGTTGCTGCGTGCCGAGCGCGAGACCCTGGTGCCCGCGCTGCGCGACCTGCCGTCGGGCATGGTCGAGCGGGTCACTACGGCGTGCCCGGCGTGGACGGTGCGCGACGTGGTGGCGCACTGTGCGGCGGCACTGGTGGGGCTCACCGCCGGCGCGGCGTACAAGGCGAGCCATGACCAGAACCAACGGGACGTCGAGGAGCGCCGGGACTGGCCGTTCGCCGACGTGCTGGCGGAGTTCGAGCGCGGTCTGACGGTGGCCGGCCCCGCGATCCGCGCGGCCGGCGGCGCCAAGGATCTGGCGGCCCTGGGCACCTGGATCCACGGCGGTGACGTCCGCGACGCGCTGGGGATGCCCGACGCGTACCGCAGCGCGGGGGTGCCGGAGGCGCTGGAGGCGCTCGCCGGATGCGCCCGGGTGGTCGCCACCCCGCAGGTGCACGTCACGCTCGACGACCGGGAACTGGTCCTCGGCGCACCGGTCGAGGACCGGGAGCCGGCGCGGCTGCACACCGATGTCCCCACCCTCTTCCGGCTCTACACCGGCCGACCGGCCGACCCGGAACGGTACCGGCTGGCCGGAGCCCGGCCGGAGGAACTCATCAGCGCGGAATGGTAGGTCGGTTCGGCAAATGCTCTACCTAGAAGATTTTCACGTGGGGGACGTGTTCGAGCTGGGCAAGGTCGAGGTCACCGAGGAGGAGATCCTCAGCTTCGGCCGCGCCTACGACCCGCAGGTCTTCCACACCGACCCGGAGAAGGCCCGGGACTCCTCCTTCGGCGGCCTGGTGGCCAGCGGCTGGCTGACCGCCTCGCTGTTCATGCGGCGCTACGTCGAGGAGATCCTCAACCGGTCCGCCGGGGAGGGCTCGCCCGGGGTGGACGAGCTGCGCTTCCTCCAACCGGTTCGGGCCGGGGACGTACTGCAGGCCCGGCTGACGGTGCTGGGGATCGCCCCGGTGCTCGGCCGCCGCGGTTCCGGCATCGTCCGCCCCCGGTGCGAACTGCTGGACCCGCAGGGAACCGCGGTCTTCAGCATGGTCCTGCACAGCATCTTCCGGCGCCGGGATGTCTGACCCCACCCGGGCCCACTTTCTACAGACGGGGAGCAGTGACACATGGAATCGGTGAATCAGGTCATGGAGCCGGTGTCCAAGACCGCGCAGTGGACCGCCGCCGCACGCGCGATGGAGTCCGAACGGCCGGACCGCATCTTCGACGACCCCTACGCGCGGCTGGTCGCCGGTGAGACCGGCTTCGAACTGCTCGAACGCTACGCCGGTTCCGCGGTCGTCCCGTTCGTGCTGGTGCGCACCCGCTACATGGACGACGCCATCGTCCGCACCGTCAAGGAACGCGGCATCCGCCAGGTGGTGCTGGTGGCCGCCGGGATGGACATGCGGGCCGTCCGGCTGACCTGGCCCGAGGGCGTCACGCTCTACCAGCTCGACCGGCCGGCGCTGCTGGAGACCAAGGCGGCGCTGCTGGCCGAGAACCCGCCGCGGCAGGCGGCGGGGGCCGTCAGCGAGAGCCACTCCGTTCCGGTCGACCTGGCCGCCGGATGGCAGGACGAGCTGCACGCCGCGGGCTTCGACCCCGGGCAGCCGACCCTGTGGGTGGCCGAGGGGCTGTTCTTCTTCCTGCCCGAGGACGTGGTGCGCGACCTGCTGGGTTCGCTGCGCGGGCTGTCCGCGCCCGGGTCCGTGCTGATCGGCGACATGACCAGCCGGGCCACCCTCCACAACCCGCTCGCCAAGGGCTTCATGCGGGTGCTGATGGAGGACGGCAACCCCTGGCTGTTCGGCACCGACGAGCCGGAGGAGTTCCTGGAGTCCTGCGGCTGGGCGACCGAGCAGCTGCTCCAGCCCGGTGAGGAGGGCGCCCACTTCGACCGCTGGCCGCACCCGGTGCCGCCGCGCTCGATGCCCAACGTGCCGCGGTCCTTCCTGTTCACCGCCGGGGTGAAGCCCGCGTGACGTACGCCGGATCCGCCGAGCCCCCGTTCGGCCATGTGGACCGGGTGCTGGCGATCGTCGCGCACCCGGACGACGTGGACTTCAAGGCGGGCGGCTGCATCGCGCAGTGGACCGCGGCGGGCACCGAGGTGACCTATCTGGTGCTGACCGACGGGGCGGCCGGGGGCGAGGACCCGGCCGTCCCGCGCGCCGAACTGGCCGCCGTCCGGGAGGCGGAGCAGCGGGCCGCCGCCGACATCCTCGGTGTCAAGGAGGTCGTCTTCCTCGGTCTGGCCGACGGGGAGCTGACGGCCGGCCTGGAGCTGCGGCGGGAGATCACCCGGGTGATCCGGCGGGTCCGGCCGCAGCGGGCGCTGATCCAGAGCCCCGAGATCAACTGGGACTTCCTGCCGGACGTCCATCCCGACCACCGCGCCGCGGGAGAGGCCGCGCTGGCGGCGCTCTACCCGGACGCCCGCAACCCGCGCGCCTACCCGGAACTGCTGCTGTCCGAGGGGCTGGCGCCGTGCGTCGTCCCGGAGATCTGGGTGATGACCTCACCGCGCCCCGACACCTGGGTCGACGTCACCGACGCCTTCGACCGCAAGCTGGCCGCACTGCGCGCCCACACGTCGCAGACCGCCCACCGTGCGAACCTGGCGGACGACATACGTTCGAGGTTGCGCGGGCAGGCCGCGGCGGGCGGTCTGGCCGACGGCCGACTGGCCGAGGCCTTCCAGGTGATACGTACCGAACCGGCTGCCCAGCCTGTCGAGCGCACCCGTTGAAGGAGGGTTCCTTGCCGATTTCGAAGTTTCTGGGCGGCGTCCTGGTGATGGTGATCTGGGGGGTCAACTTCGCCATCATCGACATCGGACTGCGGTCGTTCGACCCCTACCTGCTGGCCTCACTGCGGTTCCTGCTGGCGGCCCTGCCCGCGGTGTTCTTCTTCAAGCGCCCCCAAGTGCCGTGGCGCTACATCGCGTTATACGGGCTGTTCTTCGGCATCGGGCAGTTCGGGCTGCTCTTCGCCGGGATGCACTTCGGGTTCTCCGCCGGGCTCGCCTCGGTGGTGATGCAACTCCAGGCGTTCTGGACCATCGGGCTGGCGGCGGCGATGCTGCGCGAGCGGGTCGTCCCGCGTCAGCTGACCGGCGTGGTGGTGGCGGCCGTCGGCATCGCGTTGATCATCGGGATCACCGACGGGTCGGTCACCGCTGTCGGCGCCGTGCTGGTGATCGGCGCTTCGCTGTCGTGGGCGGCGGCCAACATCGTCATCAAGAAGGCGCACCCGACCGACGCGCTGGCGTTCACGGTGTGGGCGAGCCTGATCCCGCCGATCCCGATGTTCCTGCTCTCGCTGGGCGTCAACGGCTGGGGTTCGATCACCCACTCCTTCGAGAACATGGGCTGGGTGGGCCTCGGCTCGCTGGCCTACATGGTGTACCCGACGATCCTCTTCGGCTTCACCCTGTGGGGTCATCTGCTGCGCAACTACAAGACCTCGCACGTGGCGCCGTTGTCGCTGCTCGTGCCGGTCTTCGGGATGGCCTCCTCGATGCTGCTCCTCGGTGAGCCGCTCGGTCCGCTGAAGGCCGCGGCGATCGTGCTGGTCATCCTGGGACTGGTCATCAACCAGTTCGACCTGGTAGGCCGGTTGAAGAGGCGCCGGCAGGCCGCACCGGCCGCGCCCGCGCCGGCCGAAGTCGCCGGCGGCGACCCGGCCGCCAGCACCAGCACCAGCACCACGAAAGCGAGTTGACCCAGATGCACAGCCGTCTGCTGACCGACGACGGACCCCGGATGTTCGCCGTCGTCTTCGACCAGGACGATGACGTGCTGCCCGAGTTGGAGAAGTTCGCCATCGACCACTCGGTGGCCGGGGCCTCGTTCACCGGTATCGGCGCCTTCCGCGACGCCGGGCTCTCGCTCTTCGACCCGGAGACCAGGACGCATGTACCGATCCCGGTCACCGAGCACACCGAGGTGCTCAGCCTGACCGGCAACATCGCGCTCAAGGACGGGCGGCCCTCGGTCCACATGCACGCGGTGCTCGGCCGCCGGGACGGCACGACCGTCGGTGGACACGTCCAACGGGCCACGGTGCGACCGACGTTGGAGGTCATGGTCACCGAGTTCCCGAGCCCGCTGACCAGGCGTCTGGACGAGGCGCGCGGGCTGCCCGTCATCGATCTGGAAGCGGACCGCTAGACAAGGGCGGCGACCGGAGGGGGATGCACGATGCGTGTGGCGGTGATCGGTGGTGGAGCGGCGGCGGTCAGCCTGCTGGACAGCATGCTGCGCCGTTTCGAGGGCGAGGAGACGCGCTGTGACCTCACGGTGTACGAGGGATCGGCCAACCTGGCCACCGGTCGCGCCTACCGCCCGGACCTGGACTGCGCCCTGGTCAACAGGGAGGCCGGGTACATGTCGGTGCGGTGCGCGGAAAGGGACCACTTCCTGCGCTGGCTGCACCGCGAACCGCGGTACCGGGACACCCCCTACGCGTCGCAGCCGGTGGACTCCTACGTTCCACGGCGGGTCTACGGCGAGTACCTGACGTCCCATCTGGAGGCCAGTCGCGCCGAGGCCGAGCGGCGCGGCTGGACGGTGGGGGTGGTACCGGAGTTCGCCGTCGAGGCGAAGGCGACCGCCGCCGACGTGATGATCCGCAGCGCCGGCGGCGTCAGCCACTTCGACCGGGTGGTGCTGTGCCTGGGGACCGGCGAGCCCGCCGACCCCTACCGGCTGACCGGCACCCCCGGCTTCCACCCGGACCCCTATCCGCTGCGCTCGGTACTGCCCCGGATAGCCGCCGACGCCCACGTCCTGGTGCTGGGCACCGGCCTGTCCGGAGTGGACGTCGCCCTCGGTCTGCTGCGCTCCGGACACCGCGGGCCGATCACCATGACCTCTCGGCACGGTCTGCTGCCGGGGGTACGTGCCACCCAGACCCCCTTCCAGCTGCGCCACACGACGCCGGAGGCGGTGCGGCACCGGGCCGGGCACGACGGGACCCTGCGGATACGGGACGCCTGGCGGCTGCTGCGCGACGAGCTGACCGCGGCCGGGGTGGACCTCCGCGCGCTCGCCGCGGACCGGCCCGCGGCCGAGCGGCTGCGCGAAGACCTCTCCCGGCTGGACTACAACGCCTGCCACGCGGCGGTGGCGGCGATGATGCACCAGGCACGAGAACCCCTCTGGTGCGCCATGCCGGACGCCGACCGGCGGCTGTTCCTGAACCGGTTCCATCCGTTCGGCAAACCGCTGTACAACCCGATGCCGCCGCCCACCGCAAGGGCGCTGCTGGACGCCATGGACAGCGGCCAGTTGACGGTACGGTCCCGCACCGCCGGCGTCACCGCGCGCGCCGGAGGCGGGTTCACGCTGGAGGACGGCGGCGGACGGCTGACCGGTGTGGACACGGTGGTCGACGCCACCCGTTCCGGCCTGGCCGGTACCGGCAGCCGGGCCGAGCCCTTCGTCGACTCGCTCACCGAATCCGGCCTGGCCGTCCGCAACCCGCTCGGCGGCATGCGCATCGACGTCGCCACCAACGCCCTGCGCTCCCCCCTCCCCGAAGACGTCCCGCGCTTCTTCGCACTGGGCGACCTCGCCTCCGGGGATCTCTTCTACGCGGGCAGCATGTACATGATCAACGCCCGCGCCGAGGTGATCACCCGCACCCTCGCCCGGACCGCGAACGACGGACGGTGAACGAGGCGACGACGCCGACGGCAGCGAGCCGGCCGCCCCCTCAGCGCCTCAGCCCCTTCCGACTCACGCTTCCGGATGGGGAGTCGGGCCCGTCGTGGCAGTTCCTCCTGCGCTCACTGCGGGTCTTGTGTGGAGGACCTCGCGAGCCTGCTCCGTGGCGCGCAGGATGCTCTCGCTGATGAAGTCGCTGAAGCGGGCGATGTTCTCCAGGCGGGTGGCGGCCGGGCTGTCGCGGCCGAGGATGCCGACGCCGCGCCGTGCGGTCTCGGCGACCTGCGCGATGCCGCGGGCGCTGTCGACCGTCGACTGGTACCAGACGTCGTCGTCGACGAAGTAGCGATCGCGGCGGCGCTCGTCGCGTTCCCGGCGGATGAGGCCCTGACCTTCGAGGACCGCGATCGCCTTGGAGATGGACCCTGGGCTGACCTGGAGGTGCTGGACGAGCTCGGACGCGGTGAGGCTGCCCGCGTCGGCGATGAAGAGACAGGTCAGCACCCGGGCCGTCATCTTGGGCATGCCCTGTTGCATCAGGAGCGTGGTGAACGACTCCTCGTACTCGCGCACGGCCTCGGTGTCGCGCCCGTGGCCCTGCGCGGGCGCTTTCTGCCCTCGGGGCGCGGCCGGCCTGCGCCGATGGGCACGGCGCTCGGTGGCGCGGTGGGCCAGGTCGGCGCGGTAGGCGGTGGGGCCGCCGTTGCGCATCACCTCACGCGTGACCGTCGAGGTCGGACGGTCGAGGCGTCGGGCGATCTCGGCGTAGGGGAGGCTGTCGGCCAGCCCCAGCGCGATCTGCTGGCGTTCGGACTGGGTGAGCCTGCCTCCCGGCATCGCGATCTCCTCGGTGATCCTTCGTAGCGTTCCCTGATCTCCCCCACCATAGCGTTCACTGCTCACTCATTGCAACGTGAGGCCCCGCTCGCATTGCATTGCCGTCACATCCATTGCAACAGTTTGCCGCTGTCTACCTGCGAAAATGCACACTAGGTGCAACATGTACGTTGTCAAGTAACGAAAGGCAACGTAGCGTTTCTGGTGTCAGAAACACCGAACGACCACGGGAGAGCATGATGCAGAAGTTCGACACCCCGGCCCCGATCTCCGCCGTCCTGGACATCCCCGCCGGACGCGTCCAGTTCCTCGCCGCCGACCGCGCCGACACCACCGTCGAGGTCCTGCCCGCCAACCCCTCCAAGAGCCGGGACGCCAAGATGGCCGAGCAGACCACCGTCGCCTACGCCGACGGAGTCCTGCGGATCGCGGTCCCGAACCCCGACAACCAGCTCTTCGGTCCCTCCGGGTCCCTGGAGGTCACCGTCCAACTGCCCGCCGGCTCCCACATCGAGGCCAAGGCCGCCAGCACCGAGCTCCGCGGCGTCGGCCGCCTCGGCGACGTCGCCTTCGAAGGCGCGTACCGCCAGATCAAGATCGACGAGGCCGCGAGCGTCCGCCTCACCGCGACCGACGGAGACGTCGAGGTCGGCCGGCTGGGCGGCCCCGCGGAGATCAGCACCGCACGGGGCGACATCCGGATCGCCGAGGCCGCGCGCGGCACGGTCGTGCTCAGCACCCAGTCCGGCAGCATTTCGGTCGCTGCCGCGGCCGGAGTCTCGGCCGCCCTGGACGCCGGCACCCTCCACGGCCGCATCAGCAACGCCCTCAAGAACGACGGCACCGCCGAACTCGACATCCGGGCCACCACCTCCCACGGCGACATCACCGCCCGCAGCCTCTGAAGGAACAGCGCCAGGACTGTCCGGCCGGGTCACCGCGATCGAGATCCACTCGGTCGTCGCGCAGGACCCGGCCGTCCGCCCCAAGGGCCTGCGCTCCACCTGCCGGGCCCGGCGAAGCCGTACCGGACGCCCACAGGACGCCCGCAGGACGCTCAACACGACCAGGAGGAACGCATGGTGAGGAACAGCACCTCCCCGGCCAAGGCGACGTGGACCGGCATGGTGCCGGTCGACGATACGGCCCTGGCCGTCACCGACACCGGCGGTACCGGCATCCCGGTGGTCTACCTCAACGGCCACTTCGCCACCCAGGGGTACTGGCGGCGGGTCATCGCCGACCTGGGGACTGCGTGGCGGCACATCACCTACGACGAGCGGGCCCGCGGCAGGAAGTCGAAGCGTTCGGCGGACTACTCCTTCGAGGCCGCCGTCCGGGACGTCGATGCCGTTCTCGCGGCCAGGGGCGTGGACCGGGCGCTGGTGGTGGGCTGGTCCTACGGGGCGTTCGTCGGGGCGCACTGGGCCAGCCGCAATCCCGACCGCTGCCTGGGGGCGGTCCTGGTCGACGGCGCGCAACCGTACGACTGGCTCACCGAGGAGATGGAGCAGGGGATCCGCAAGTTCTTCCAGCGGATGGGCTGGTTCATGCCGCTGCTGCGCCCGACGGGCCTGACCCCGCGGATGACCGCCGAGCAGATGGCGAACAGCAACATCGAGGTCGGCAAGCTCGCCCGCGAGCGCGAGCTGGGCCCCGTGCTGGACGACATCACCGTCCCGGTGCGGTATGTGCTTGCTTCGGGGACGTCCTTCGGAAGCAAGGGCGATGAGCAGGAACGCATCCGCGCGGGTCTTGACCCGGTGTTCGAGCGCAAGCCGAACATAAAGCTCAGCGCGAAGGTCGCCAGCAACCACGGTGCGATCCTGAGGAAGGACTCCCCGGCCGTCGCCGAGGCCGTACGCGAGGTCGCCGCCCTCGACCGCGCGGGGCGCTGACGCCACGCAACTGCCGTACGACGGCGGTACTTTGAAGTCCACCCAGCTCCACCGGAAGAAGACCGTCCAGCAGATCGCCGAGATGCGTTCGGCGTCCCGGCCGACGCTGCAGAAGCATCGCGACAAAGCCGAGACCGGCCGTCCGCCGTTCACGGTATGGGCGAGCAACGCCGGATGGTGGGGACGGAGGGCCGCAGCAACGGTCCGGGGACCAGCCGGCGGCCTCGCCCCTGTTGGCGATCTGGTCGGCTCCGCCAGCAGACCCTCGACGAACTGCGCGAAAACCACCCGAGGGCCCGGCCGGTTGAACAATTACCCCCAACTCGCCGGCCCGAGAGGAAAGTTCGGCACCGCACTCGGCTATCTACTCAGCCGTCGCACCCCTCATCATGCCGCTCAACGACCCACCCCAGCCCCAGTCGGAAGATCTCCGGCTGTAATACCCGGGGCGAATGGCTGACAGGTGCGGCCGGTCAGCTGATCACAGTGGTGGAAGCTGCAGCCGCCGTCGCTGCAACCGCCGCAGCTACGGTCTCCTCATCGGAGATCTTGCCCCCCTTAGCCTGCCAACCGGTCTTCCTGTAGCCCTTGGAACCCTTGGCGCCCCTGAGGCCAGAATCCTTGCGGTCACCCTTGGTCTTCTTGAAGAACAACTCACTTCTCCTCGTGCTGAGACGTTTTTGCCGTTGCGTACATGATCGCAAAGACGGGCGGGGCGGCCGGTGACGGAGGTGGCCCGGTGGGCACCCTGACCACGGCTGAGCGCGAGGAGCTGCTCCGGCTGCGCCGGAAGATGCGCCGGCAGGAACAGACGATCGAGGCGCTGGGAAAGACGACCGCCTGCTTCGCGAATCCGGGCCGGCACCACCACCTTGTTCGCCGCCCTGAAGGTGGCGAGCGGGAAGGTAACCCGATCCCTGCACCACCGGCACCGGGCCGAGAACGGACTCGTCTTCTCGTCGGCGGTGGGGAAGGAACTCGACTCGACCAACGTACGGCGAGCCTTCCGCCAAGCGCTCAACAAGGCCGAGGGGGTGAACGCCGGGGAAGGGACGCCGCATGAGCTGCGCCACAGCCTTCCGTGATCCCAGCGGGAGCGGTCGCCATGGACGGGATCTTCAAGGTGAATCCAGAGCGATAGTCACGCAGTTAGTCACGCACAAAGCAGGAGAGGCACCTACGGAGATCCGTAGGTGCCTCTGACCTGTGTTCCTTCAGTCGGGGTGGCGGGATTTGAACCCACGACCTCTTCGTCCCGAACGAAGCGCGCTGCCAAGCTGCGCTACACCCCGAAGCAACGAGCTCTACTTTAGCGGACTGATCCCCGTAGGCGAAATCCGGTTCTTGCGGAGCCGCGGAGTCGGCCTGACCTGGTCGATCGCGAGGGCGGCCAGGGGGAGGAGGCAGCTCGCCACGGCGATGGTGAGGGTGGGGGCCAGGGCGCGGGAGGGGGCGGTGCCCGCGGGGGCCGGGAGGGGGAGGGTGAAGCCGAGGTAGAGCAGGGGGTAGGCCGGCCACTGCCAGGCGAAGGGGAGGCGGAATCCGCGCGGGCTGGTCAGCAGGAGCCAGTCGGCGGCGGTGGCGAGCGGGGTGAGCGTGAAGAGGAGGAGGTGGGAGATCGCCTGGGCCGTGGTGGGGGCGGCGGCTTCGGGGAGTGCGAAGGGGGCGGGGGCGCCGGTCGGAAGGTGGTGGAGGAGGGCCGTGAGGGAGACGTAGGTGAGGAGGGCGCCCGTGAGGCGGGGGGTTACGGGTCGGCGGCCGGTCCAGGCGCGGTGCGCGGTGCAGACGGAGACCAGCGCTGTGGCGAGGGCGGCCTGTGCGGTGAAGGAGGCGGCGAGGCGGGCCGGGGCGGGGGTGGCGAGGGCCTCCAGGAGGAGGCCGGTCAGGGCGACCGCGGCCAGAAGGAGACGGAAGGCGCCCGCGAGGGGGCGTCGGAGGGCGGGGGCGACGGCCGCGGCGGGGGTGCGGGCGGCGGCGCCGGCCGGTCCGGTGGCGTGGCGCGTGGACTGCGAGGTCCGGGTGGGGTCGGACATTCCTCCACGGTAGGGGGACGGAGGATCGGGGACGGGTGGGGGAACCCCGTGTCGGAAGAGCACCGGGTGCGGAGGGCGGCGGGCCGTGGCGGAAGCGGGCCATGGAGGTACCGCGGTCCATGAAGGCAGCGGGCCGCGGGGGCGTAGGCGCCCCTCGCGCCCCGCACGGTGTGTTCAGCATCGCCGCAGCCCGCAGCCCGCAGCCCGCAGCCCTCGGTGCTCGTCCCCGGCCCGTACGCCCGGGTGGTGGTCGTCCTACGCCCGCGCCGTGAGGGTCAGCAGCGTCGCCTCCGGGGGGCAGGCGAAGCGGACCGGGGTGTAGCGGTTGGCGCCGCAGCCGGCGGAGACGTGGAGGAAGGAGGTACGGCCGTCGGCGGTGTGGGTGGACAGGCCCTTGACGCGGTCGGTGTCGATGTCGCAGTTGGTGACCAGGGCGCCGTAGAAGGGGATGCAGATCTGGCCGCCGTGGGTGTGGCCGGCCAGGATCAGCGGATAGCCGTCGGCGGCGAAGGCGTCCAGGCAGCGCAGGTAGGGGGCGTGTACGACGGCCAGGGAGAGGTCGGCGCCGGATTCCGGTCCGCCGGCCACCTCGGCGTAGCGGTCGCGCTTGATGTGCGGATCGTCCAGCCCGGTCAGGGCGATCTCGAAGCCCTCAAGCTTGAGGCGGCCGCGGGTGTTGGACAGGTTGACCCAGCCGGCCGTGTCGAAGGCGTCGCGCAGCTCTTCCCAGGGGTTGTGGACGGCGCCCACGACGGGGGCGTTCCCGTTGAGGCCGTGCCGGCCCTGGACCCGCTCGAGCAGATAGCGGGCGGGGTTGCGCAGCCTGGGGCCGTAGTAGTCGTTGGAGCCGAAGACGTACGCGCCGGGGAACTCCATCAGCGGGCCGAGTGCGTCCAGCGTCTCCGGGACGCCCTCGGGGTCGGAGAGGTTGTCACCCGTGTTGATGACGAAGTCGGGGCGCAACCCGGCGAGCGACTGGAGCCAGCGCTGCTTCTTGCGCTGCCCGCCGACCATGTGGATGTCGGAGACCTGTAGGACGCGCAACGGGCGCATGCCGCGGGGGAGTACGGGTACGGTCACGCGTCGCAACCGGAAGGAGCGGGCTTCGAAGCCGGCGGCATAGGCCAGGCCGGCCGCGCCGACTGCGGTCAGGGTCAGGGGTACTCCGTATCGCGCGCGCATGACCCCATCGTTGCAGAGTGGCCGGGGCGGGTGCAGTCAGGGCGGGCCGGGGCGGGGCGGCTGGGAGGAAAAGGCGCGGCGGTTGTCGGTGGGGGGAGGCATACTCGACGTCATGACCACGCTCAAGACCAAGCTGCAGGACGACCTCACCACCGCGATCAAGGCGCGCGACGAGCTGCGCTCCTCCACCCTCCGCCTCACGCTGACCGCCATCCAGAAGGAAGAGGTCGCGGGCACGGAGGCACGTGAGCTGTCCGACGGCGAGGTCGAGAAGATCATCGCGCGGGAGGCGAAGAAGCGCCGGGAGGCCGCGGACGCCTTCGACAAGGGCGGCCGCGGCGAGTCGGCCGAGCGGGAGCGCGCCGAGGGCGAGGTGCTCGCGGAGTATCTGCCCAAGCAGCTGACCGACGACGAGCTGGAGCAGCTGGTCGCGGCGGCGGTGGCGGAGGCCAAGGGGGCCGGCGCCGAGGGGCCGAAGGCGATGGGCGCCGTCATGAAGATCGTCAACCCGCAGGTGGCGGGTCGTGCGGAGGGCGGCCGGGTGGCCGCGGTGGTGAAGAAGCTGCTGGCCGGCTGAGCGGCCCAGGGAAGTCTGGAGGGAGGACCGAAGGGCGTCCTGAGGACAGGACGGGCCGGAGGGAATCCTGAGGAAGGTGAGGGGGCGCCCCGTTGTGGGGGCGCCCCCTCATCGCGCTCGCCGTCCGGCTCCAGGGCCGGGCACTCGGCCCCATGGGCGGGCCCCCGTGGGGGCTGCCGCCGCCAACCGGCCCCCTACCAGCCGCCGTTGCCGCCGCCCAGGATGTCGGGCCAGTCGGGAAGGTCCCAGCCGCCGCCCGGCTTGTCGTCGCCGCCGTGGCCCGGGCGGGGCTTGTGCTTGCCGCGGCCCTTGTCGTCGTCGCCCCGGTCCTTGTCCCGGTCGGGGTTGCCGATCGGGACGGTGGGCAGGGCCGGCGCGGGCCGGCCGGCCAGGGCGCCGGCCATCGCGTCGCGCCAGATGGGGCCGGGGGTGTCGGCGCCGTAGACCTTCTCGTGCGGGACACCGCCGATGGTGATGTCGTACATCTTGCGCTTGTGCTGCGGGTCGCCGACCCAGACGGCGCCCGCCGCGTTCGGGGTGTAGCCGACGAACCATGCGGCGTACCGGCTGTCGCTGGTGCCGGTCTTGCCGGCGCTGTCGCGGCCCTGGAGGCCGGCCTCCTTGCCGGTGCCGTCCTCGACGACGCCCTTGAGGAGGGTGTTGATCGTGTCCGCGGTCCGCTTGGACATCGCGCTGCGGCAGCTGGTCCGCGGGACCTCCAGCGCCCGGCCCCGCGCGTCGGTGATCGATTCGATGGCGACCGGGGAGCAGTACTCCCCGCCGTTGGCGAAGGCGGCGTAGCCGGAGGCCATCGTCAGCGGCGACATCTCCTGGACGCCGAGCGTCATCGACGGCACCTGCTGCAGGGGCTTGCCGTCCGCCCGCTCGATGCCCATCTTCTGGGCCATCTTGACCGCCGGGCAGATGCCCATATCGCTGATCAGCTGCACGAAGTAGGTGTTGACCGACTTCGCGGTCGCCTCCTTCATGCCGTACGGGCCGACCTCGCGCTTGTTCTCGTTCTGGGTGGTGTCGGCGGGGCTGCCCTGCCACTGGCCCTCGCAGGTCTGCACCGGACTCGGATACGGCATCCGGTAGGGCGAGGAGTACTCCTGCTCGGGGCTGGTCCCCTGCTCCAGCGCGGCCGCCGCGATCACCGGCTTGAAGGTCGAGCCGGGCTGGTAGCCGGCGCCGCCGCCCATGGCGTCGTCCACCGAGAGGTTGAGCACGGTCTGGTTCTCACCGAAGCCGTACGGGCGCGACTGGCCCATGCCGAGGATCTTGCCGGTGCCCGGTTCGACGATGGTGGCGGCGGTGGCGACCGGGTCGTCCTCGTAGACGTGGTCGCTTATGGACGCCTGGATCGCCTTCTGGGTCTGCGGATCGAGGGTGGTGCGGATGGTCAGGCCGCCCCTGTCCCAGCGCTTCAGCCGGTCCTTGCGGGTCTTGCCGAAGGCCTTGTCGGTGAGGAAGACCTTGCGGATGTAGTCGCAGAAGAAGCCGGCGCCGTCCGTGGCGGTGATGCAGCCGTTCTTCGGGCGGCTGACCGCGAGCTTGATCGGCTTCTTGGCGGCCGCTTCGGCCTGCGCCCGGGTGATGTTCTTGAGGTCGGCCATCCGCTGCAGAACGGTGTTGCGCCGTCGGGTGGCCTCCTGCGGGGCGGTGACCGGGTCGTAGCGGCTCGGCGACTGGACGATGCCGGCCAGCAGCGCCGACTCCTCAAGGCTCAGGTCCTTGGCGTGCTTGCTGAAGTACCGCTGGGCGGCCGCCTCGATGCCGTACGCCTGCTGCCCGAAGAAGGTGATGTTGAGGTAGTTCTGCAGGATCTTGCGCTTGCCGAGTTCCTTCTCGACCTGGATCGCGTACTTGAGTTCCTTGACCTTGCGGCCGATCGTCTGCTGGGTGGCCTGCGCGACCTTGTCCGCGTCGTTCCCCGCCTCCTCGATGAAGACGTTCTTCACGTACTGCTGGGTCAGCGTCGAGGCGCCCTGGGAGACACCGCCCGACTGGGCGTTCTTGTTGACCGCGCGCAGGATGCCCTTCATGTCGATGGCGCCGTGCTGATAGAAGCGCGCGTCCTCGATCGCGACGATCGCCTGCCTGATGTACGGCGACATGTCCTTGAGGTCCACGACCGTGCGGTCACGGGAGTAGACCTTGGCGATCTCGCCGCCCTTGGCGTCCAGGATGGTGGTCCGCTGGCTGAGCGGCGGCGTCTTGAGGTTCGCCGGGATGTCGTCGAAGCCCTCGACGGATCCCTTGGCCGTGAGGCCCAGTGCTCCGGCCGCCGGAAGCGCGAGACCGGCGAGCACCGCTCCGGCCAGGACGCTCACACCGAGGAACTTGGCGGCTTGCTGCGTCGTGGACAGTCCTCCGCCATCGCGCTTCTTAGGCATGGGGGCAGCCTACGTTCTGAATCGCCGGACAGGGGCGCACCTGTTCGTTTAGCCTGTCCTCAGTTGCCGCAGCGGAATGGTTACGCCTCGGTTCGTCAACCCCTACTCTCCCGCGGACCGCACGCCACGAGTCCCCATGAGTCGCCAGAAATCCCGCGCCAGGACGACGGACTGTCCCGTCTTGTGAGCAAAGTTACGTATGCCGTTCGGTCACTCCGTTGGGTGATCTGCCGCGTACGCATAGTCCGTTCGGGCCATTCAAGATTGGGCCCGAAGGGGGTGTTGCACCCTGTCTGCCTTCCGTAACGTCCTCAACTGGCAACGGTGAATATGCCGATTGCCGCCGTGGGGGAGCCTCGATTCGGGAGAGGACGGCGCCAGCATGGGCTGGGTAACCGACTGGAGTACGCAGGCAGCTTGCCGCACTACCGATCCGGATGAATTGTTCGTTCAAGGGGCGGCGCAGAACCGCGCCAAGGCGGTGTGCACCGGATGTCCGGTACGCACGGAATGCCTGGCCGATGCCCTGGACAACCGGGTGGAGTTCGGCGTGTGGGGCGGGATGACCGAGCGCGAGCGGAGGGCGCTGCTGCGCCGCCGCCCGACCGTGACGTCATGGCGTCGCCTGCTGGAGACAGCACGTACGGAATACGAGCGCAGCACGGGCATTCTGCCGGTGGACTGCGAGGACGAGACCTTCGACGAGTACGCCGCGGTCGGATAGCGGCCGGCCGATCGGCCGGACGAGCGCGGGCTCGGTCGGTGGCACGCCCGGTGTCGCGGGCGCGCACCGTCAAGTGATCTTGGTGTGCCCGGAGATTGGGCACCGCCGGTGTGCGCGTCGAGCGCCTTGGTGCGCCCGCATGTGATGCGCACGACAGCGATACGTAGGGCAGTGGTGCGCACGACAGTGGTGTGCGCTTGTACCTGATGCGTGTGTGGGTGGTGCTGTGTGCGTACGGGCGGGGTGAATGCCGCCCGTAGGGGCCGCATCGCTGGTACGGCTCAGATGTCGGAGTCCGTATCCATGCCGCTCTGCGCGCCGTTGAGCGCCAGGCGGTCGCCGATCGCGCGCAGGCCCGCGAGGTCGTGGACGTCGCCGGGCAGCGCGGCGACCTCCGTCACCGGGACCTCGGGATGCAGCGCGGTGAAGCGGTCCCGCGTGCGCCGTTCGCGCGCGAGAACCTGCATGCGTTCCGCGTGCAGTCGCAGCAGCCCGGCGGCCAGTTGCGCCGCCGAGGCCGAAGGGGGTGCCACATGCTCCGCCGCGGCAGCGGGGGAGAGGCCGCCGGCGGTACGTGATCCAGCCTTCCCGTCGTCGAGATCCACAATGCCGGTTGCTTCAAGATTATTTTCGGCGCGGTCCGCTTCGGTGTCGTCCTCCGCGGCCGCGTCCGTCAGGGCTTCCGCGGCGGCGAGCGCGCGCTCGGCGCTCAGTTGGGCGGCGCCGCTGCCGTGTACCCGGTTCAGCACCAGGCCGGCCAGTGGCATCTGCTCGGCGGCCAGCCGCTCGACGAAGTACGCCGCCTCGCGCAGCGCGTCCCGCTCCGGCGCGGCCACCACGAGGAACGCCGTACCGGGCGCCTGCAGGAGGCGGTACGTGGCGTCCGCGCGGGTGCGGAAGCCGCCGAACATGGTGTCCATGGCGGCCACGAACGTCTGCACGTCGCACAGCAGTTGACCGCCCATGAGCTTGCTGAGCGTGCCGGTCATCATCGACATGCCGACATTGAGGAACTTCATGCCGGCCCGGCCGCCGACCTTCGCCGGCGCCATCAGCACCCGGATGAACTTGCCGTCCAGGAAGGAGCCGAGGCGCTTGGGCGCGTCCAGGAAGTCCAGGGCGGACCGGCTCGGTGGCGTGTCGACGACGATCAGGTCCCACTCGTCGCTCGCGCGGAGCTGGCCGAGCTTCTCCATGGCCATGTACTCCTGCGTGCCCGCGAAACCGGCCGACAGGGACTGGTAGAAGGGGTTCTCCAGGATGGCGCGGGCCCGGTCGGCGTCGGCATGGCCTTCGACGATCTCGTCGAAGGTGCGCTTCATGTCGAGCATCATCGCGTGCAGTTCGCCGCCCGCGGTCTCGTCGACGCCCTTGACCCGGCGCGGGACGTTGTCGAGCTCGGAGATGCCCATCGACTGCGCCAGCCGCCTGGCCGGGTCGATGGTCAGCACGACGACCTTGCGGCCGCGCTCGGCGGCGCGTACGCCCAGCGCCGCGGCGGTGGTGGTCTTGCCGACGCCGCCCGAACCGCAGCACACCACGATCCGGGTGCGGGGGTCGTCGATCAGGGCGTCGACCTCCAGGCACGGGGCCGAGGCGTCCAGCGTCGTGTCGTCCGAGGTCATATGGGCCCCTGTTTCCGCAGGTCTCTCGCCAGTTGGTAGAGCCCGGCGAGGTCCACTCCCTCGGGGAGCAGCTCCAACTCGTAGGTGGGCAGGCCGATCGCGGTGAGCTCGGCGTGCTCGGCGCGCTCCAGCTCGACCCGCTCGGCGTGTTCCCGCGCCTGTTCCAGCAAGGGGTCGATCAGCCGGTCCGCCAGGCCGCCGCGGCGGGCACCGCCCAGGCCCGCCTGGGAGAGCGCCTTGGCGACGCCCGTACGGGCTCCGCGGGCGGCGATGAGGTCGAGGTCGCCGTTGTCCAGCAGGGCCGGGCGGGTCATGTTGATGACGATGCCGCCGACGGGGATGCCCGCGGCGCGCAGCTCCGCGACACCGTCGGCGGTCTCCTGGACCGGCATCTCCTCCAGGAGCGTGACCAGATGCACCGCGGTCTCGGGCGACTTGAGGACCCGCATCACGGCCTGCGCCTGATTGTGGATCGGGCCGATCTTCGCAAGGCCGGCGACCTCGTCGTTGACGTTCAAAAACCGGGTGATGCGGCCGGTCGGCGGGGCGTCCATCACGACCGCGTCGTAGACGAACCTGCCGTTCTTGTCCTTGCGGCGCACCGCTTCGCACGCCTTGCCGGTCAGCAGGACGTCCCGCAGGCCGGGGGCGATGGTGGTGGCGAAGTCGATCGCGCCGAGCTTCTTCAGCGCCCGGCCCGCGCCGCCGAGCTTGTAGAACATCTGGAGGTAGTCCAGCAGGGCGCGTTCGGCGTCGATGGCCAGGGCGTGGACCTCGCCGGCCCGTCGTCCGCCACCGCCCCTGACGGCGTCTCCCCCCGACTCCCCCCGGGGGGACCCCCACCGCGGGGCGCCCTCGGATGCCGGACCTACCGCGATCTTGCGCTCCTCGTACGGAAGCGCCTCGGTCTCGAACAGCTGGGCAATGCCCTGCCGACCCTCGACCTCGACCAGGAGGGTACGGCGCCCCTCGGTGGCCAGGGCGAGGGCGAGGGCAGCGGCGACCGTGGTCTTGCCGGTGCCGCCCTTGCCGCTGACGACATGGAGCCTGCTCACGCCAAGGAGCCTAACCAGTCCGCGTCGCGACTACGCACGGGATACGCCTGGGAGGTCCCGGAGATCTTGCCCACGATCCCTCCGGGACAGTTCAGGGATGTGCCGTAGGGGTCGGGCGGGCGCCTGCTCGGCGGCCGTGGCGGGCGGACGCGGGCGGGCCGTGGCGGACGGCGTCCACCGCCGCCCTGGACAGGCATTACGCTCGGCCCATGACCAAGTGGGAATACGCGACCGTGCCGCTGCTCGTGCACGCGACGAAGCAGATTCTGGACACCTGGGGCGAGGACGGCTGGGAACTGGTCCAGGTCGTGCCGGGCCCGAACAACCCTGAGCAGTTGGTGGCCTACCTGAAGCGGGAGAAGCAGGCGTGAGTGCGGCCGAGGACAAGATCGCAGCGCTCGGCCTGAAGCTGCCGCAGGTCGTGCCGCCGCTGGCCACGTACCAGCCCGCGGTGCGCTCCGGCTCGTACGTCTTCACCTCCGGCCAGCTGCCGATGGTGGACGGCGCGCTGCCGGCCACCGGCAAGGTCGGCGCCGAGGTGAGCGCGGAGCAGGCCAAGGAGCTCGCCGCGACCTGCGCGCTCAACGCGCTGGCCGCCGTGAAGTCCGTCATCGGCGACCTGGACAAGATCCAGCGGGTCGTCAAGGTCGTCGGCTTCGTGGCCTCCGCGCCGGACTTCACCGGCCAGCCGGGCGTCCTCAACGGCGCCAGCGAGCTGCTGGGCGAGATCCTCGGCGACAAGGGCGTCCATGCCCGGTCGGCGGTGGGCGTGGCGGTGCTGCCGCTCGACGCGCCGGTCGAGGTGGAGATCCAGGTCGAGGTCGCGCAGTAGCCGAGACCGCGGAGTGGCCGAGGTCGCGGGGCGGGCCCCGCGGCCTCGCGTGCGCGGGGCCGGCGGCCTCGTGGGTTCGTGGTCGGCGCTTCCCCCGCTCCCGGAGCTGGGGGCGGCGCCCGCCCCTGCGGAGCACGCCCGGCGCGAAAGTGGCCCTCGAACATCCGCGCGCGAGCGCATAGCATCCGGCCATGTCGTCCACGACCAATGGCCAGTGGTACCCGCCGGAGTGGCCGGACCGCATCCGGGCGCTCACGAGCGGCGAGCTGACCCCTGCCGAGCCCCGGCGGGCCGCGACCGTCCTGCTGCTGCGGGACTCGGGATCCGGCGGCCCCACCGTCCACATGCTGCGCAGACGCGCCTCCATGGCCTTCGCCGGAGGCGCGTACGCCTATCCGGGCGGCTCCGTCGACCCCCGAGACGAGCGCCCGGTGGCCTGGGCCGGTCCCTCGCGCGCCCAGTGGGCGGTCCGTATGGGCGTCGACCCGGCCACCGCGCAGGCCATCGTCTGCGCGGCGGTGCGCGAGACCTTCGAGGAGGTGGGGGTGCTGCTCGCCGGCGCCTCGGCCGACACGGTCGTCGAGGACACCACGGGCGAGGACTGGGAGGCGGACCGCGCGGCCCTGATCGCCCATGAGCTGTCCTTCGCCGACTTCCTGGGGCGCCGCGGCCTGGTCCTGCGCTCCGACCTGCTGGGCGCGTGGGCACGCTGGATCACCCCGGAGTTCGAGCCGCGGCGCTACGACACCTGGTTCTTCGTCGCCGCGCTGCCCGAGGGCCAGCGCACCCTCGCCCAAGGGCCTTCCGAGACCCCCGCGTCCCAGAGTGGTGCGACCGGGTCGGCCGTCGTTCCAGGGGGGATGCCCAGTGCCTCCACAGAGGCGGATCTCGCGCTGTGGGTCCGGCCTGAGGAGGCGGCGGCCGGCTACGACCGGGGCGAGCTGCTGATGATGCCGCCGACGATCGCGACGCTGCGCGCTCTGCAGCCCTATGCCACCGCCGCGGACGTGCTGGCCGCCGCGGAGGCCCAGGACCTGACGCCGGTCCTGGCCCGCGCGCGCCTGGTGGGCGGCGAGATCGAGCTGAGCTGGCCGGGGCACGACGAATTCACCAAGCACATCGCGCCGACGGACGCCGAGGGCGCCGGAGCCGGCGGTTCCGACGGATCCTCAGGAGCCCCCGGCGCCAAGGGAGGGAACCCGACATGACCGATGCAGCCGCCCTCCCGGGGCAGCCCCGTGGCGGAGTGATCTCCGGGGCGGCCACCGCGCGCGCCCACTGCGTACTGGCCCCGAACCCGTCGGCCATGACGCTGGACGGCACCAACACCTGGATCGTCGCCGAGCCGGACTCCGACCTCGCCGTCGTCATCGACCCGGGACCGCTCGACGAGGGCCACCTCCAGGCCGTCGTCGACACCGCCGAGCGGGCCGGCAAGCGCATCGCGCTGACCCTGCTGACCCATGGTCACCCGGACCACGCCGACGGGGCCGCCCGGTTCGCCGAGCTGACCCGTTCGACCGTACGGGCGCTGGACCCTGCGCTGCGCCTCGGCGGCGAGGGGCTGGCGGCCGGCGACGTCATCACCACCGGTGGGCTCGAACTGCGCGTGGTGCCCACACCGGGGCACACCGCCGACTCGCTCTCCTTCCACCTCCCTGCCGACCGCGCGGTGCTCACCGGCGACACGATCCTGGGGCGCGGCACCACCGTGGTCGCGCACCCGGACGGGCGCCTGGGCGACTATCTGGACTCGCTGCGCCGACTGCGCTCCCTCACGGTGGACGACGGCGTCTCGACGGTCCTGCCGGGCCACGGGCCGGTTCTGAACGACGCCCAGGGGGCGGTGGAGTTCTATCTGGCGCACCGCGCCCACCGGCTCGCCCAGGTGGAGACCGCGGTCGAGGCCGGGCACCGCACCCCCGCCGAGGTCGTCGCCAACGTCTACGCCGACGTCGACCGGTCCCTGTGGCCGGCCGCCGAGCTGTCGGTGCGGGCGCAGCTGGACTACCTGGGCGAGCACGGGCTGATCGAGGGCTGAGCGGGGCCGGGAGCCGGCTCGGAGGCCGCTGCGAGGCTCCGTCAGCCGCTCTACGGGCGGGGAGCCTTCGCCCCGTGGACGGCGAGGTATTCGTCGGCCAGCCAGGGCGCGAGGCCGGCCAGCAGCTCGTCCAGCAGCTGCGGGTACGCGGCGGGCGTCCGGGCGGCGCGGGCCGCGGCGCGCATCTGCTCGGCGTGCGCCGGGTAGTAGCGGCCGAACACCTCGGCGGACTGGGCGAGATCGCTGGTCCAGCCGCCCCAGCGCGGCATGACCAGCGTGAACCCGGTGCGTACGAGCCGGCGGGCCACGCCCCGGGTCAGCCGGGTGCGCTCGGCCTCCGTAGTCG
The DNA here is from genome assembly GCF_042749045.1 of Streptomyces sp. NPDC059008. NCBI lineage: Bacteria > Bacillati > Actinomycetota > Actinomycetes > Kitasatosporales > Streptomycetaceae > Streptomyces > Streptomyces sp. NPDC059008. Next base: position 66,371 of record NZ_JBHYJC010000006.1, read on the forward strand.
CCGCCGCGGCCTTCTCGCGCAGACCGGGCAGGCCGCGGAAGAGATCACCGTTGGTCTCGCGGGCGAGGAGCGAGGTGGGGCGGTAGCGGGGCAGTCGGGCGGCGAGGTCCGGGCCGCTGAGGGGCGTGCACAGACACGCCACGAACCACGCCAGGTCGTAGCGCTCCAGCTCGCTCAGCAGCCGGTCCACACCGAACAGCAGAAGGCCCGCGCCGTCGATCTGCCGGTAGGCGGCGTTCAACTCCTCCTCGATGGCCCGGGCGGCGGCGTGGTCAGCGTCGGTCGGCTCGTCCCGTAGGGCGACCAGCGCGTCGAGGTCGGAGACGCCCGGTACGGCGGTGCCCCGCGGGATGCTGCCGAAGAGGTAGCTGCTGTGGAGGCGGTCGGGGCCGAAGTGGTCGGTGAGGCGGGCGCTGAGCTGTGCCACCACGGGCGCGAACCGCGCGGATACGCGGTCCAGGGATCCTTCCCGTACGAAGCAGCCGTTTTGATCCAGTCCCGTGCCGTTGGCCATGGCGCAACTATGGCGAGGGTGCGGGCGGGGGCGCGAGGCAATGGCGAAGGGCCCCGCCGGAGCGGGGCCCTTCGATACCAGCGGTCCGCGGCGCTCAGCGCGAGCGCTTGGCCAGCCGCTCGACGTCCAGCAGGATCACGGCGCGCGCCTCCAGGCGCAGCCAGCCGCGGCCCGCGAAGTCGGCGAGCGCCTTGTTGACCGTCTCGCGGGAGGCGCCGACCAGCTGGGCCAGCTCTTCCTGCGTGAGGTCGTGGACGACGTGGATGCCTTCCTCGGACTGCACGCCGAAGCGGCGCGACAGGTCGAGCAGGGCGCGTGCCACACGGCCCGGAACGTCCGAGAAGACCAGGTCGGACATCTGGTCGTTGGTCTTGCGCAGCCGGCGGGCGACCGCCCGCAGCAGGGCCGTGGCCACCTCGGGGCGGGCGTTGAGCCAGGGCTGGAGGTCGCCGTGGCCCAGGCCGAGCAGCTTGACCTCGGTGAGGGCGGAGGCGGTGGCCGTACGCGGGCCGGGGTCGAAGAGCGAGAGCTCACCGATCAGCTCGCCGGGGCCGAGGACGGCGAGCATGTTCTCCCGGCCGTCGGGGGAGGTGCGGTGCAGCTTCACCTTGCCCTCGGTGACCACGTAGAGGCGGTCGCCGGGGTCCCCTTCGTGGAACAGGGCGTCGCCGCGGGCGAGCGTGACCTCTCCCATAGAGGCGCGCAGCTCGGCCGCCTGCTCGTCATCGAGCGCCGCGAAGAGCGGTGCGCGCCGCAGAACGTCGTCCACGAGATCTCTCCTTGTCGACATGCTCCGGGGGACTGTGGTCCCCATCATGCCGGAATGCAAAACAGTGCGATCAATCACAAGTTTGCCGGACCGGTGCCCCCAGCCATAAGGCAGGGGGCCGATTGGGGTCACGAATCACGGTGATCAAGCCGGATGTCAGTGGCTGGCTTTAGTCTGGCCGAGTGTCCAATACGCCGGTGAGAGCAGAGGACTGGGGGGCTGGACGAGTGAGTGCAGGGCGCGATTCCGCTGTGGGCGAACAGGCGTCCGGCGAAGCGTCCCATTCGGATAAAAGTAACAAATCGCCCTCCGGGGTGACGGCCGAGCGGAAGCCGACCGTCCAGGAGCCTGGCGCGTCGCGACCGGCGGCGCGGGACGCCGCCGAGCAGGACACAACCGACCAGACCTCCGCGACGAAGACCCCGGTAGGCACGACCTCGGCAGGGAAGAAGGCGGCCGTGAACGAAACCCCCGAGAAGCCGACGGCGGCGAAGAAGACCGCGGCGAAGAAGGCCGTGACCAAGAAGGCGGCCGCGAAGAAGGCCGTCGCCAAGAAGGCCACCGCGGCCGCCGAGCAGGCGCCGGCCAAGAAGCGGGCGGCCAATACGGCAGCGGCCAAGAAGACAGCCACCAAGAAGGCGGCCACCAAGACGGCCGTGACGAAGAAGACCGCCGCAGCCAAGACCGCAGCAGCCGAGAAGACCGCCGCCAAGAAGACCGCCGCCAAGACCACCACGGCGAAGGCACCCGCCAAGAAGGCCCCCGCCAAGAAGGCCGCCGCGCGCAAGCCGGAGTCGCGGGCCGCCATGGTGCGGCGGGCCCGCCGGATCAACCGCGAGCTGGCCGAGCTGTATCCGTACGCCCACCCCGAGCTGGACTTCACCAACCCCTTCGAGCTGCTGGTCGCGACGGTGCTGTCGGCGCAGACCACCGACCTGAGGGTCAACCAGACCACCCCGTGCCTCTTCGCGGTCTGCCCCACCCCCGAGGACATGGCGGCGATGGATCCGCAGGAGCTGGAGGAGCTGATCCGGCCGACCGGCTTCTTCCGGGCCAAGACGAGGTCGCTGCTGGGCCTGTCCGCGGCGCTGCGCGACCGCTTCGGCGGCGAGGTGCCCGGCCGCCTCGAGGATCTGGTCACGCTCCCCGGCGTCGGCCGCAAGACCGCCAATGTGGTGCTGGGCAACGCCTTCGGCGTACCGGGCATCACCGTCGACACCCACTTCGGCCGCTTGGCGCGCCGCTTCGGCTGGACGACCCACCAGGACGCGGACAAGGTCGAGGCGGATGTCGCCGAGATCTTCCCCAAGAGCGAGTGGACGATGCTCTCGCACCGCGTCGTCTTCCACGGCCGCCGGGTCTGCCACTCCCGCAAGCCGGCCTGCGGAGCCTGCGCCATCGCCCCGCTGTGCCCCGCGTACGGCGAGGGCGAGACCGACCCAGAGAAGGCCAGGAAGCTGCTCAAGTACGAGCTGGGCGGCCAGCCGGGACAGCGACTCAAGCCACCGGCCGACTATCCGGGGCAGCCCGCGCCCCCGATGGCGGCCCCGGTGGCCGCCTCATGACGGTGGCCGCGCCGTCCGTGGGGCCGGGGCCGCGCGCGATCACCGGCGAGGCCCGAGGAGGGATCCACCATCGAAGCCAGGCCTGAGGGGGCGCGTATGAGGAGTGCACGGGAGCAGCAGTACGGCGAGGAGGCGGGGTTCCCGGGGGCGGCCGGTGCGGCAGCCGGCCGGGAGGTCGCGGTGACGGCCGACGGCCTGCCCGAGTGGCTGGACCCGGTGGCCCGCGCGGCCGGCACGATCGAGCCGCGCCAGCTCAGCCGCTTCCTGCCGCCGGAGAGCGGCGGCCGGCAGTCCGCGGTGCTGATCCTCTTCGGCCACGGCCCGCGGGGCCCCGAGCTGCTTCTGATGGAGCGCGCCGGCACGCTGCGCTCCCATGCCGGCCAGCCGTCCTTCCCCGGTGGCGCCCTGGACCCCGAGGACGGCGACCCCGACGGCCCCGGACCGGTGCGGGCGGCGCTTCGGGAGGCCCAGGAGGAGACCGGCCTCGATCCGTCCGGTGTACAGGTCTTCGGCGTGCTGCCGCAGCTCTACATCCCCGTCAGCGGCTTCGTGGTGACACCGGTCCTGGGGTGGTGGCGCCGGCCGAGTCCGGTCGGCGCGGTCGACCAGGCGGAGACCGCCCGGGTGTTCACGGTTCCCGTGGCGGATCTCACGGATCCCGCCCATCGTGTGACAACGCGCCATCCCAGCGGCCACATCGGGCCGGCGTTCCTTGTCGAAAACGCCCTGGTCTGGGGCTTTACGGCCGGAGTGATCGACCGGATTCTGCACTACGCCGGGTGGGAGATTCCGTGGGACCGTGACAAGCAGGTCCCGCTCGACTGGCGCTCGTGAGACGGTGTCCGGCGTGAACGTCCTGGACATCCTGCTGCTGGTCGCGGCCGTGTGGTTCGCGATCGTCGGGTACCGGCAAGGCTTCGTCGTCGGCATCCTGTCCGTGATCGGCTTCCTCGGGGGAGGCCTGATCGCGGTCTATGTGCTGCCGGTGATCTGGAACGAGATCACCGGTGATGCCACACCCGGCACCTTCGCGGCCATCGCGGCGGTCGCCATCGTGATCGTGTGCGCATCCGTGGGTCAGGCGCTCACCACCCATCTGGGCAACAAACTGCGCCGCCACATCACCTGGTCACCGGCGAGAGCGCTCGACGCGACCGGCGGCGCGCTGGTCAACGTGATGGCGATGCTGCTGGTCGCCTGGCTGATCGGCTCCGCGCTGGCCGGCACGTCCCTGCCGACGCTCGGCAAGGAGGTCCGCAACTCCAAGGTGCTGCTCGGGGTCTCCCGGGTGCTGCCGTCGCAGGCCAACACCTGGTTCGCGGACTTCTCCTCGGTGCTCGCCCAGAACGGCTTCCCGCAGGTCTTCACGCCGTTCTCCAACGAACCGATCAACAACGTGCCGGCGCCCGATCCGCAGCTGGCCGCGAGTCCCGTCGCGGCACAGGCCAAGCGCAGCATCGTCAAGGTCGTCGGCACGGCCCCCGGCTGCGGCAAGGTGCTCGAAGGCAGCGGGTTCGTCTTCGGCCGGCACCGGGTGATGACCAACGCCCATGTCGTCGGAGGAGTGAGCGAGCCGACCGTCCAGGTGGGCGGTGAGGGTCGTCAGTACAACGCCAGGGTCGTGCTCTACGACTGGCGGCGTGACATCGCGGTCCTGGACGTGCCCTCGCTGGACGCTCCGGCGCTGCGGTTCGCCGGCGAGGACGCCGACAGCGGCAAGAGCGCCATCGTCGCCGGCTTCCCGGAGAACGGCGGGTACGACGTCCGCTCCGCCCGCATCCGCGCCCGTATCCAGGCCAACGGCCCGGACATCTACCACCGGGGCACGGTCGGCCGCGACGTCTACTCCCTCTACGCCACGGTCCGGCAGGGCAACTCCGGCGGCCCGCTGCTGACCCCCAGGGGCGAGGTCTACGGCGTCGTCTTCGCGAAGTCGCTGGACGACTCGCACACCGGCTATGCGCTGACCGCCGATGAGATCCGTCAGGACATCGTCAGGGGGCGTACGGCCCAGCAGCAGGTCGACAGCCAGGGCTGCGCGATCTGAGCGGTCCGAGCCGCCCGGAGGGTCTCAGGGCGCGGGGAGCGGTGCTTCCCGCGCCTCGTCGGCTCGGGGCGTGGCCGGTCAGGTGCGATGGCGCAGGCGCGCGCTCATCCAGCGCGCTCTGCGGCGCAGGATGCGCGGGATGCCCATCGGGTGCGCCGGGTCGGGGGACGCGCCGGACCCGAGATCCGGTGTGCCCCTGTCCTGAGTGCCCACTGCAGCGGCACTGCTGCGGCGGTTGCGTGCCACGTCACGGTAGTCGTGCGTCCAGCCCATACCCTCGACTCTGCCCGTGGCCCAAGGTCCGTAACCGCCATGGGGGCCGCCAATTGGCCTATGCGCCGGGCAAGTGGCCGTTCGCCATGCCTACGTTCGAGTGCTGTGGCGTGTCGGTTCCGCTGAGCGGTGCGACCCGCCCCGTTCAGCGGTACGCCGCTGCCCGAACGATCCGTCAGGGCGCGCTCAGCGGTCGGGTTCCGGGTCCTTCAGCCAGTTGATCAGCTCGGTCGAGAAGGCGGCCGGGTCCTCCTCGTGCGGGAAGTGCCCCAGGCCGTCGAACAGCCGCCAGCGGTAGGGGGCTTCGACGTACTCGCCGGAGCCGGCCGCGCTGCGGGTGCGCATCACCGGGTCCAGCGAACCGTGCAGATGCAGGGTCGGGACCCGTACGGGCATCTTCATCCGGCGGTTGAACTGGATGCCGTCGGGGCGGGCCATGGACCGCACCATCCAGCGGTACGGCTCGATCGAGCAGTGCGCCGTCGAGGGGATGCTCATCGCCCGCTGGTAGACCGCGATCGCCTCGTCGTCCGGCAGCCGGGGCCCGGACCAGTCCCGGATCATCCGGCCCACCAGCGCCGCGTCGTCCGCCGTCAGCCGGCGCTCCGGCAACCAGGGCCGCTGGAAGTTCCAGATGTGCGAACTGCGGGTGCTCTGCCGGACGTCGGCGAGCATCGCCGAGCGCCAGCGCCGCGGATGCGGCATCGAGGCGACCGCGAGCCGGCGCACCAGCTTGGGCCGCATCACCGCCGCCGTCCAGGCGAGGTAGCCGCCCAGGTCGTGTCCGACGAGCGCGGCGTCCGGCTCGCCCAGGGACCGTACGACGCCGGTGACGTCCAGTGCGAGGTTCGCCGGGTCGTAGCCGCGCGGGGTGCGGTCGCTGCCGCCGACGCCCCGCAGGTCCATCGCCACCGCGCGAAAGCCCGCCTCGGCGAGGGCCGGGAGCTGGTGCCGCCAGGTCCACCAGAACTGTGGAAAGCCGTGCAGCAGCAGCACCAGTGGGCCCTCGCCCATCTCGGCGATGTGGAAGCGCGCACCGTTGGCCGCGACGTCGCGGTGGGACACCTCGTGTCCGCCGGGGACGTCGAGCCGTACGACCGATGCGGTGCTGTCAGGGGCTGTCATACCGACGAGCGTGTCACAGACTCCAGGACCGGGTGGTCCTTGGTCTCCACGCGCGGGTGCGGCTTGGCCTTCTGCAGCACGGCCGCGGTCTCCCTGGCGGAGTTGATGGACTTCTCCGGCTTCTTGATCTTCTTGATCTTGGTGATGGCGACGAGGGCCAGCAGTCCGGCGAGGACCAGGAAGGCTCCGCCCACGATCAGGAAGGACCAGGCGAGCCCGAGGCCGAGGTTGTGGATGCCGTACGCCGCCGCGAAGCTCAGCACCGGCAGCGCGAACAGCGCCAGCGCGCCCGCCACGACGAAGGCGGCGCTGCCGATGCCCGCCCGCTTGGCGCCCTGCCGCAGCTCCGCCTTGGCCAGTGCGATCTCGTCGTGCACCAGTGCGGACATCTCGGCGGTGGCCGAGGCCACCAGTTGCCCGAGGCTGCGGTCCGCGCCGTGGTCGGCTGCGCTCATCGCCGTCTCCCTCATCTCGTCACCCGGATGCAAAGCCTCTCAGATCATGCCGGACCATCGTCTCCGGCGTGCGAGCCGGAGGCCACTTCGGCAAGCCGGCGGTGTTCGGCGGCCTTGGCTTCGTGGATCGCCGCCATCCGGAGGTGGTACTCCGGTTTGTCCACCTCGTAGATGTCGGGGATGCCGTCCTGGTCCTCGTCCCGCTCCTCGTCCTCGCACAGCTTCTTGTACTTGCGGTTGCGGAGCTTGAGCAGGACGGCGGCGCAGACGGCCGCGAGCAGCGAGCCGATCAGCACCGACGCCTTGATCTCGTCGGCCAGCGCCAGGTCCTCGGAGAAGGCGAGTTCGCCGATCAGCAGGGAGACGGTGAAGCCGATGCCGGCGAGGGAGGCCACCGCGAAGACGTCCGGCCATCTGAGGTCGGGGTTGAGTTCGGCCTTGGTGAAGCGGGCGGCGCACCACGTTCCGCCGAAGATGCCCAGCGCCTTGCCCACTATCAGGCCGAGGACCACCCCGAGCGTCTCCGGCCGGGTGAAGACCCCGTGGAGTGCGCCGCCGGAGAGGGAGACGCCCGCGGAGAAGAGGGCGAACAGCGGTACCGCGAGACCGGCCGAGAGCGGGCGGATCAGATGCTCGATGTGCTCGCCGGGCGACTGGGTCTCGCCGTCGCGGCGGTGGCAGCGCAGCATCAGGCCCATGGCCACGCCGGCGATGGTGGCGTGCACCCCGCTGTTCTCCATCAGGGCCCAGATCACCACGGCGAGCGGGACGTAGACGTACCAGCCGCGGACGCCCTTGCGCAGCAGCAGGTAGAAGACCACCAGGCCGACGACGGCGAATCCGAGGGCCGCGAAGTTGATCTTCGAGGTGAAGAAGATCGCGATGATCAGGATGGCGAAGAGGTCGTCGACGACGGCGAGCGTGAGCAGGAAGGCGCGCAGGGCGGCGGGCAGGGACGTCCCGATGACGGCGAGTACGGCGAGCGCGAAGGCGATGTCGGTGGCGGTGGGCACCGCCCAGCCTTGCAGCGAGCCGCCGCCGAGGGTGTTGACGACGACGTAGACGAGCGCCGGTGTCGCCATGCCGCAGACCGCGGCGATCACCGGGAGCGCGGCGGCCCGGCGGTCGCGCAGCTCGCCGGCGACCAGTTCGCGCTTGAGCTCGATGCCCGCGACGAAGAAGAAGATCGCCAGCAGGCCGTTGGCGGCCCAGTGCTGGATGGAGAGATCCAGGCCCAGCGAGGCCGGGCCGAGGTGGAAGCCGCGGACCGCCTCGTAGCTTGCGCCGAGGGTGTTCGCCCAGATCAGAGCCGCTACGGCGGCGACGAGGAGGAGGACGCCGCCGACGGTTTCGGCGCGCAGCGCATCGGCGATGAAGTTCCGCTCGGGCAGGGACATCCGTCCCAGGAATATGGAACGGCGGTGGGACGCACTCACGACGGGTGACCTCCGGCCTTCGGCAGCTGTGTACGGCTGTTGCAGTTGCCGACCAGACTTCCCGGCGCACCCTGAGTTTCTTAGCGCGTCATTGACGCGCCTCCTACTTTACCGGGCGGGTGCGAACGGCTATTCGGTGGCCCTACTTTACGGGCAAATCGGGCGCCGGGCCGCCGGAGGGGGGCCGGGCCGGTGGGCTCCCGAGGGGCCCGGGCAGGCCGGAGGGGGCGCCCGGCCGCTGCGGCCCGGCGCCCCCTCCATGGTCCGTACCGCTCAGTCCTCGCTGGCCGCGCTCGGCAGCTTGGCCTGGATCAGATCCATGACCGAGGAGTCGGTGAGCGTGGTGACGTCACCGAGGTCGCGGTTCTCGGCGACATCGCGCAGCAGCCGGCGCATGATCTTGCCCGAGCGGGTCTTGGGCAGCTCCGCGACCGGCATGATCCGCTTGGGCTTGGCGATCGGGCCGAGCTGCTGGGCGACATGCGCCCGCAGCTCCTCGACCAGGCCTTCGTTCTCGGCCGCGCCGCCGCGCAGGATGACGAAGGCGCAGATGGCCTGGGTGGTCTGCGGGTCGGTGGCGCCGACGACCGCGGCCTCGGCCACCTTCGGATGCGAGACCAGGGCCGACTCGACCTCGGTCGTGGAGATGTTGTGGCCGGACACCAGCATGACGTCGTCCACCCGGCCCAGCAGCCAGATGTCGCCGTCGTCGTCCTTCTTGGCGCCGTCGCCGGCGAAGTACTTGCCCTCGAAACGCGACCAGTACGTGTCGAGGTAGCGCTGGTCGTCGCCCCAGATCGTACGGAGCATGGCCGGCCAGGGCTCGGTGAGGACGAGGTAGCCGCCACCGCCGTTCGGCACCTCGCGTGCCTCGTCGTCCACCACCGTGGCGGAGATGCCGGGCAGCGGCTGCTGTGCCGAGCCGGGCTTGGTCTCCGTGATGCCGGGCAGCGGGCTGAGCATCATCCCGCCGGTCTCGGTCTGCCACCAGGTGTCGACGATCGGCGTGGCATCGGCGCCGATGTGCTTGCGGTACCACATCCACGCCTCGGGGTTGATCGGCTCGCCCACCGACCCCAGGACGCGCAGCGACGACAGGTCGAACTTCGCCGGGATGTCGTCGCCCCACTTCATGCAGGCGCGGATCGCGGTCGGCGCGGTGTACAGGACCGTCACGCCGTACTTCTGCACGATCTCCCACCAGCGGCCCTGGTGCGGGCTGTCGGGCGTGCCCTCGTAGAGCACCTCGGTCGCACCGTTGGAGAGCGGGCCGTAGGTGATGTACGAGTGGCCGGTCACCCAGCCGACGTCGGCGGTGCACCAGTAGACGTCGGTCTCGGGCTTCAGGTCGAAGACCGCGTGGTGGGTGTACGACACCTGGGTGAGGTAGCCGCCGGTGGTGTGCAGGATGCCCTTGGGCTTACCCGTCGTACCGGAGGTGTAGAGGATGAACAGCGGGTGCTCGGCGTCGAAGGCCTCGGGCGTGTGCGTCTCGCTCTGCCGCTCGACGATCTCGTGCCACCACACGTCCCGGCCCTCGTGCCAGGCGACGTCCTCCTGGCCGGTGCGGCGTACGACGAGCACGCTGCGGACGTTCTCCGTGCCGGGCTTGGTCAGTGCGTCGTCGACGGCCGGCTTGAGGGCGGAGGGCTTTCCCCGGCGGTAGCCGCCGTCGGCGGTGATCACCACGCGGGCGTCGGCGTCGATGATCCGCGTCGCCAGCGCGTCCGCGGAGAAGCCGCCGAAGACCACCGAGTGCGGAGCGCCCAGGCGGGCGCAGGCCAGCATGGCGATGACCGTCTCAGGGATCATCGGCATGTAGATGGCGACCCGGTCGCCGGCCCGCACGCCCAGCTCGATCAGCGCATGGGCGGCCTTGGAGACCTCGCACTGCAGCTCGGCGTAGGTGATCGCGCGGCTGTCGCCCGGCTCGCCCTCGAAGTGGATGGCGACCCGGTCGCCCAGGCCGTTCTCCACGTGCCGGTCCACGCAGTTGTAGGCGACATTGAGTTTGCCGTCGGCGAACCACTTAGCGAAGGGCGCGTTGGACCAGTCGAGGGTCTGAGTGGGCTCGGTCTCCCAGGACAGTCGCCGGGCCTGTTCTGCCCAGAAGCCCAGCCGGTCCGCCGCGGCCTGTTCGTACGCGGCGGCCGTGACGTTGGCATGCGCGGCCAGATCCGAGGGTGGCGCGAACCGCCGCTCCTCCTTGAGCAGATTGGCCAGGCTTTCGTTGCTCACGACATCTCCCATTCCCAGGGCGTCCGATGTGTCCCAGGCCATAGCTCATCAGCCCGCGGTGGACCCTGACAAGGGCTGTGGACAATTATTGGTGTAGACCTGTTGACTGATCGTCTGTTTCGCGGTCGCCGGGAGGCCGCGGCGCAGGTCAGACGCCGACCGGCGCCGCCTCGCCGCGGACCGCGCAGAACCGCCCGGTGGCCTCGTCGAGCACATACGCCTGGGCCGCGCCGACATCGAAGTACATGCCGTGCAGCGCGAGGGTGCCCTCGGCCACCCGGCGGGCCACACAGGCGTGCGCCCTGAGATGGTCGAGCTGCTGCATGACGTTGACGAGCGCCAGCCGCTCCTGGTCATCGGCCACCGGTCGTCCGGCCAGGGCGACTTCACCCCGTCCCAGCCGCCCGATGCGCTGCATCCGGGCCAGGCTCGGGCGGCCGTGGCGCAGCCAGCGGGCGAGGGGGGTCGGCTCGGTCCCGTCCGGTGCCGCGGTGCTCAGCAGCGCCCCCATGGCGCCGCACCCCGAATGCCCGCACACCGTGATCGAGCCGACCCGCAGCACCTCCACCGCGTACTCGATCGCCGCCCCTACGGAGTCGCAGGAGGCCTCCGAGCCGGGTGGCGGCATCAGGTTGCCGACGTTGCGCACGGTGAACAGGTCGCCCGGACCACTGGAGGTGATCATGCTCGTGACCAGCCGGGAGTCCGCGCAGGTCAGAAACAGCTGGGTGGGCCGCTGGCCGTCGCGGGCGAGCCGTGCCAGCTCCTCGCGCACGAGCGGCGCGGTGTGGCGCTGGAACGCGCTGACCCCGCCCAGCAGTTGGCTGCCGCTGCTCTCCGGGGCCGTCGCCTGGTGCGGGGCGGGCCGGGTGCAGTGGTGGTTGCGCCACGGCGTCCACGGCCGGCACGAGTGCCCGCCGGCCGGCTCGGCGAGCGGACGGCCCCCACGGCCGCCCAGCGTCACCCAGCCGCCGTGCGCCCGATGGGTGGCGCACCAGGACTGCAGGGCCTCATAGGCGGCGTGGTCCATGAACGAGCCGTACAGCTCGACGACGACCTCGGTGTGCGCCGGCACCAGCGCCAGTGCCCGGGTCAGCCGCGGCACCGCCAGGAACGTCAGCTGGCCGCTGATGCGCACCCGGTAGGCCTCGTCCTCCTCAGTGACGGTGACCCGGGTGTGGGTCAGCCGGCGCAGCGCCAGGAAGGCCGCGACCGCGATGCCGGCCGCCACGCCCTGGAGGACCCCGAAGAGGACGACCCCGCCCAAGGTGCCCGCGTACACCGGGAATTCGCGGTGCCGCTGCACATGCCGGATGTGCGCGAAGCTCACCATCCGTACGCCGACGGCCATCACCAGCGCGGCGAGCGCGGCCAGCGGGATCAGCTCCAGCACCCCGGCCAGCAGGCCCGCGCACAGCAGTACCCATACGCCGTGCAGCACGGTGGCCCAGCGGGTGGCGGCCCCGGCCCGTACGTTGGCCGAGCCGCGGATCGCACCGCCGGAGATCGGCAGGCCGCCCAGCAGCCCGGAGGCGACATTGGCCACGCCCTGGCCGGCCAGCTCGCGGTTGAGCCGCGCTCGGCCCGTGGGGGCGCCCGGCCGCTCGGCCGCGAGCCGGTCCACCGCCGCCGCCGACAGCAGCGACTCCATACTGGCGACGAGGGTGACGGTCAGCACCGCGGCCACGAGGGCCGGTACGGACGCCTCCGGGAGGGCGGGCGGCTCGGGCAGCCGCCAGGACGGCAGCTCCACGCGCGGTACCGCCATCCCGGCGCTGGCGGCCGTCGCGGCGAGCACGGCGGCCAGCGGGGCCGGCAGCACCCGTGCCCAGCGCCCGGCGCGGCCCGGCAACCGGCCCCAGCCGATCAGTACGGTGACGGTGATGGCGCCGATCAGCAGCGCGGCGGTGTGCGGATGCGCCAACTGGCCGGGCAGGGCGGCGGCGTTGTCGAGCGCCGAGCTGTCGGGACTGCCGCCGAGCACCACATGGAGCTGGCCGATGGCGATGGTGACCCCGATACCGGCCAGCATGCCGTGCACGATGGCCGGGCTGATGGCCAGCGTCGCACGGGCCACGCGCAGTGCGCCCAGGGCGAGTTGGGCGAGGCCGGCCAGGACCGTGATGGCGCAGGTGGCGCGCCAGCCGAAGCGTTGGACGAGGTCGGCGGTGACCACCAGGAGGCCGGTGGCCGCGCCGCTCACCTGGAGGGGAGTGCCGCCGAGCAGCCCGGCGACGATACCGCCGACGGCCGCCGCGACCAGTCCGGCCTGGAGCGGGGCGCCGGTGGCCAGCGCGATGCCCAGCGACAGCGGTACGGCGAGCAGGAAGACGACGATCGAGGCGGAGAGGTCCCGGCGGCAGGTGGCCCGGCCGACCCTTGGTGCAGGGGGTTCTTCCGGGCGCATACGGGGCTCGGGAGGGATCTCGGAGCGGTGCGGTGTGTGCGGCGGCTGCGGCGGCAACTTCTCCATCTGCGACATTCCCGTCTCCTCCGGGGCGACGCGGTCGCGCGGGCGCGATCGTGGGGCGGCGGTGTACTACGGCGGGACGTGGGCCGGCCGGCGGTCGTCGAGGTGGGGGACGGTCCGGCGACCCTCAAGCATCGGTAAATGGATCGTAATGACGGGTAAAGGTAGTGAGAAGCTTTTGCAGGCATTCGCCCCAATCTGTCCATCTATCGGGTGAATGCAAGTTCTTTCGGCTTGCCCGCGTCATTCCTGTTCCTGGCGCGCGAAAGCTCGTGGGGGTATTCCGATCGGCCACTTGGAAAAAGCGTTCGCGGTGCCAGGAATGAACGGCCGAGGGCGGTTGCATCAGCAGAGGCCGCCCGCGGCAATGAGATGGCGAGGCGGCGGCGCCAGAAGCGGCGGGGACCTGTCGCGGCGGCGAGGGGCGGCTCGGCCGGCGGGCGCGGACCGGGCCGCCCGGCCCGCGCGGCCTGGCAGGTCAGGCGGGCTGTGGGGTGGCCGCTCCTTCGTGGAGCACGAACGCCGGGTCGACCTGGGCAGCCAGGTCGACGCCGGTCTTCGCATTGCCCCAGCTCTCCGCGTTCTTCAGGTGGAAGTGCACCATCTGGCGCGTGTAGCGCTCCCAGTCGCGTCGCCCGTAGGCCGCGTCGGCCGTGTCGTGCAGCACCTCCAGGGCGCGGCGGTTGGCCTGCTCCAGGTAGGCGAAGCGGGCCGGCCGGCCCTTCTCCATGGCGCGCACCCACTCGGAGTGCCCGACCGTCACCAGCAGGTCGTCGCCCACCTCCTCGCGCAGGAACGCCAGGTCGTCGGGGCTCTGCACCTTGTTGCCGACGACCTTGAGGGGAACGCCGAAATCCTGCGCGTACTCCTTGTACTGGCGGTAGACGGCGACGCCCTTACGGGTCGGCTCGGCGACCAGGAAGGTCATGTCGAAGCGGGTGAACATCCCGGAGGCGAAGGAGTCGGAACCGGCCGTCATATCGACGACGACATACTCCGCCCGGCCGTCAACAAGGTGGTTCAGGCACAGTTCGACCGCGCCGACCTTCGAGTGGTAACAGGCCACGCCCAGATCGGACTCGGTGAACGGGCCCGTGGCCATCAGCCGCACCGCGGCGCCGTCGAGCTCCACCGTGCGCGCGCAGGCGTCGTAGACGGGGTTGTCCTCGACGACCCGCAGCAGTCGTGAGCCCTCTCCGGGCGGAGTGGTCTTGATCATGGAGGCGGCGGACGGGATCCGTGGGTTGCCGCCGCGCAAGTAGTCCTTGATCAGCGGTAGATGGGCGCCCATCGCGGGGAGCGCGGCGGCCCTTGCCTCATCGAGGCCGAGGGCGGCCCCCAGGTGCTGGTTGATATCGGCGTCCACCGCGATCACGGGGATCCGGGACGCGGCGAGATGCCGGATGAACAGGGAGGACAGGGTGGTCTTGCCGCTGCCGCCCTTGCCTACGAAAGCGATCTTCATGTTCACCAAGGGTAATCTCGCTCTACCTCTGAGTGAGGGGTTCGCGTGAAGAAGACCACTCCTTCGAGGGGTCCGGCCCGGTGGTGCGTAGGGTCGTACCCATGGCTGGAATCTCCCGGGGGACCTCCCCCGTACCCCCCAAGGCGAGCGACGATCCGCTCGTGACCCTGGCCTCGCTCCCGGGAGTCGCCGACTCCGTGGACTCCGTGCGCAAGGGCGTCGACCGGGTCTACGGCCACCGGATCATGCGGCGCCGGAGCAATGAGGTCACCTCTGAGGCGGCGCTGCGCGGAGCGCGCGGTTCCGCGGCGCTGTCGGGAGCCGACTGGGCGCTCGAAGAGGTCCGGCGCCGCACCGACTTCGGCGTCGCGGGCGAACCGCGGACCGTCGGCGCGGCGCTGCGGCTGACCGCGGAGGCGGGGCAGCTGCTGAGCGTATGGCGGCAGTCGCCGCTGCGCGTCCTGGCGCGGCTCCATCTGGTGGCGGCCGGCGGAGAGTCGCCGGACGAGACCGTGGGGCGGCCCCGGCTGGCCGGCGAGCCGGTGGACGAACCGCTCGTCGAGCTGGCGCTCCCGGATGCGGACGAGGTCGCCGGGCGGCTGGACGGGCTGTCGCGGCTGCTGCTCGCGGGCACCGAGGCGCCGGCCCTGGTGGTCGCGGCGGTGGTGCACGGCGAACTGCTCGCGCTGCGGCCCTTCGCGTCGCACAACGGGCTGGTCGCGCGGGCCGCGGAGCGGATCGTGCTGATCGGCAGCGGACTGGACCCCAAGTCCATCTGCCCTGCCGAGGTCGGACATGCCGAGCTGGGGCGGGCGGCGTATGTCGCGGCCCTGGAGGGCTATGTCTCGGGCACCCCGGAGGGCGTCGCGGCATGGATCGCGCACTGTGGGCGCGCGGTGGAACTCGGCGTTCGGGAGAGCACCGCGGTCTGCGAGGCGCTGCAGCGCGGCGCGGCATAAGAGTGGCATAAGTGGCGACGAGGTGAAGACTTCGAAACCACCCGGGGAATCCGGAACCATTGCTTCAATTCGGCCCTGAACAGGGTTGCGGCGGTACCAATCGGTGGTACCGCCGCTGGCATGTCTGCCGGGTTACCATGCGTGCACGAAATTTGCCCATCAGGTCGGAATCTTCGTCCGGTTACCTGGTGCGGCTGGCCCGTAATCGACGGGTCGGCGTCGCGTGGGTGCCCGACTTTCATGCATCGGTCCGTGGGCCACTTGCTGCGTTAAAGGTGTTCCTCTCGGATGTCCTTGGTCTCGCGGGCCGTTAAGTCCTTTGTACTACTCGTGCCGTGCGAGGGGAAGCCCAGACCGCAGAACTTTACGTTCACCTTCAAACACGGGCATTACGGGCGGCGCTGCTCCGGTCAAAACGACGGAAGCGCAACTTTGTGGTTTTCCGCCGGCTCGCGTACCAGACCAGTGTCGCGGTCGCCATGGCCGCGCCGGCCGCCGCCATGGCGGCGAGAACCGGCCGCGAGGGCATCGACAGCGCCGGCAGCCGCTGCTTGAGCGGCACCGGACGGCTGAAGGTGAGGACCGGCCAGCCGCGCGCTACCGCCTCCCGGCGCAGCGCCCGGTCCGGGTTGACCGCGCAGGGGTGCCCGACGGCGGAAAGCATCGGCACGTCGGTGGCCGAATCGCTGTAGGCGTAGCAGCGCTCCAAGTCGTAGCCCTCGGATGCGGCGAGTTCCCGGACGGCTTCGGCCTTGGTCGGACCGTAGGCGTAATACTCCACCTCGCCGGTGAAGCGGCCGTCCGCGCCGACGACCATACGGGTGGCCACGACCCGGTCGGCGCCCAGGAGTTCACCGATCGGTTCGACGACCTCGGCGCCGGAAGTCGAGACGATGACGACATCGCGTCCGGCGGCGTGATGCTCTTCGATCAGTGAGGCCGCCTCGTCGTAAATGATCGGGTCGATCAGATCATGCAGGGTCTCGGCGACGATCTCGCGGACCTGGGCCACATCCCAGCCGCGGCACAGCGAGGAGAGGTATTCACGCATCCGCTCCATCTGATCGTGGTCGGCGCCGCCCGCAAGGAACACGAACTGGGCGTACGCAGTGCGCAGTACGGCCCGCCGATTGATCAGGCCGCCTTGGTAGAACGACTTGCTGAAGGTCAGCGTGCTCGACTTTGCAATGACGGTCTTGTCCAAGTCGAAGAACGCAGCAGTACGGGGAGTCGAGTGAGGCACGGAGTGGTTTTCCACGGGGGTGAGCATAGGCTCCCACCATTCGGCGTAAGGTGTGGCGCGTGGGTTTGCCTGAGAAGGCTCTCGGGTACACCATGGAAGTCACGGATCGTTCGCGACCGTGCTAACCCGGTCCGGCTCCTCCCCCCCCCGAGTCGGCCGTGGGGACGACCCCCGCTCTCCCCCCCGGCGGGGGTCGTCGCATGTCCGGACGCTTTTTCCGCCGCCGGACGAGGATCCGCCGCTCACTCCGCCTCTGCGGCGTCGGCCGCCAGGCCACCTCACTCCCGTTACCCACCGTAGTCAACGCGCTGCTCTGAGGAACCCCCTCCCGAGTCCTTCGCGAGGCTCTCTTGGGCCCCAGAAGTCGCCCTTCGTCGCTGGAATAGGTGACGGGTATATCCACAGCCGCTGAGTTGTCCACAGATTTGGTTCAAGATCCACTCGGATTTCCTGATCGCCGCATCGTAAAAGTCCGCGAGTTCGCGGATGTGTGAGTTGCGTAGCGATAGGGGGACGGAACGTGGCCGGAACCACGCCATCGGAGCGACCGGACCGCACCGGCGAGGAGCGGGTCGGACCGCTGATCATCACTGAGGACGAACGGCTCCTGGACGATCTGCTGCGGCTGTGCGCCGCGGCGGGCGCGCTGCCCGAAGTGGCACATGGCCTGCCGGCTCGCAAAGAGGGCTGGGAGGCGGCGCCACTGGTGATCGTCGGCGAGGACTGCGCGAGCCGCCTGTACGGGGCCGGCCGCCGGGCGGGCGTCATCCTGACGAGCCGGGACACCGACGACCAGGAGACCTGGCGCCGTGCCGTCGCCATCGGGGCGGAGCGCGTCCTCGCCCTGCCTGACGGCGAGCGCTGGCTGGTCGACCGCATCGCCGACGCCGTCGAGGGCGTGGGCCCGCCTGCCCTGACGGTCGGCGTCATCGGCGGCCGCGGCGGCGCTGGTGCGAGCACCCTGGCCGGCGCGCTGGCCGTCACCGCCGCGCGGACGGGGCGGCGCACGATGCTCGTCGACGGCGACCCGCTGGGCGGCGGACTGGACGTCCTGCTGGGCGGCGAGAAGGAAAAGGGCCTGCGCTGGCCGGCGTTCGCCGAATCGCGCGGCCGGGTGGCCTGCGGCGCCCTCGCTGAATCGCTGCCGTACCTGCACTCACTGCGGGTCCTCAGCTGGGACCGGGGCCCCGACGTCGCCATTCCGCCGGCGGCGATGCGCGCGGTCATGGCGGCGGCACGCCGACGGGGCGGGGTCGTGGTCGTGGACCTGCCGCGCCGCGTCGACGAGGCGACGGCGGAGGCCCTGGCCCAGGTGGACATGGGGCTGCTGCTCGTCCCCATGGAGCTGCGCGCGGTCGCGGCGGCCCAGCGGGTGGCCTCCGGCGTCCGGCAGCAGCTGGGAGATCTCCGCGTGGTGGCCCGCGGCACCCCTGAACGCCACGGTCACGGCCTTTCGCCGAGCGAGATCGCCCGCCTCATGGACCTGCCCTTGGCCGGTGAACTGCCGTGGGAGCAGGGTCTGTTGGCGGACCTGGCGCGTGGCGTACCGCCGGGGGCGCGAGTGCGGGAGCCGTTGGCGCGGTTTTGCGCGGCGTTCTGGCGGCGGATGGGGGCGAGTGGGGACGACGGCGCAGGGGAGGAGCCTGGTCCGGGCGCGGCGCGAGGGCAAGCCCAACAGCCGGGGCAGCAGGCCGGTGCGGCTCGCGGTGCGGGACCGAGCGAGGGGCCGGAAGTGGCGCCGGGGGCCGGTTCGGGACCGGTGCCCGAGTCACGACTGGGGATGGGCCTGGGTTCGGAGCCCGCGGCGGGATGGGGGCTGGGGCGAGGACCGGGGCGCGGTCCGGTTGCATGGGCCGGTACGGGGCCGCCGGCGGCGATGGACGCCGGCGTGGTCCGGGCGGGCGGCCGGGGCGGAGGCCGGGCATGAGGGCGGGGCCGGGGCAGGACCTGCTGGATGTCGTGCGCCGGCGGCTCGCCGAGGCGGGGGCGGAGCCGACACCGGCTCGGGTGGCGGTGGCGCTGCGCGAGGAGGGGCGACTCCTGGGAGACGCCGAAGTGCTGGGCGTGGTGGCCGCGTTGCGGTCCGAGATGGTGGGCAGCGGGCCGCTGGAGCCGCTGCTGGCCGCGCCCGAGGTCACGGACGTCCTGGTTACCGCGCCGGACGAGGTCTGGGTGGACCGCGGCACCGGGCTGGAGCGTACGGATGTCCGCTTCCGGGACGAGGCAGAGGTACGCAGGCTCACCCAGCGGCTGGCGGCGGTGGCCGGCCGGCGCCTGGACGACGCCCGCCCCTGGGTGGACGCCCGGCTTCCGGACGGCACCCGGTTGCATGCCGTGTTGCCCCCGGTGGCGGTGGCGGGGACCTGTCTGTCGCTTCGGGTGCTGCGGCCGCGCGCCTTCGGGCTCGCGGAGCTGGTCGCGGCGGGGACGGTCCCGCCG
The DNA here is from genome assembly GCF_042749045.1 of Streptomyces sp. NPDC059008. Taxonomy (NCBI): domain Bacteria; kingdom Bacillati; phylum Actinomycetota; class Actinomycetes; order Kitasatosporales; family Streptomycetaceae; genus Streptomyces; species Streptomyces sp. NPDC059008. The sequence continues at coordinate 85,369 of NZ_JBHYJC010000006.1, forward strand.
GGCGGCGAACGGCTGCTGCGGGCGATGCTGACCGCCCGGCTGTCGTTCCTCATCAGCGGGGGCACCGGATCCGGCAAGACCACACTCCTCAGCACGCTGCTCGGCCTGGTCGGCCCGGCCGAGCGGATCGTCCTGGCCGAGGACTCCGCGGAGCTGCGGCCGGACCACCCCCATGTGGTGCGACTGGAGACCCGCCCGGCCAACCAGGAGGGCGTCGGCAGGGTGGCGCTGAGGGACCTCGTACGGCAGGCGCTGCGGATGCGCCCGGACCGGCTGGTGGTCGGCGAGGTGCGCGGCGCCGAAGTCACGGACCTGCTGGCCGCGCTCAACACGGGTCATGAGGGCGGCTGCGGCACGGTCCACGCCAACGCCGCATGCGACGTCCCCGCCCGGCTGGAGGCCCTCGGCTCGGTCGCAGGGCTCGACCGTGCCGCGTTGCACAGCCAGCTGGCGGCCGCGCTCTCGGTCGTGCTGCATCTGGTGCGCGATCGGACCGGCCGGCGCCGGATCGCCGAGCTCCATGTCCTGGAGCGGGACCGCGACGGCTTCGTGGTGACCGTACCGGCCGCGGTCTGGGGTCCGAGCGGCTTCCAGCAAGTGCGTGGCTGGGGGCGGTTGATGCGGCTGTGCGAGCGGGGCGGGGGCGAGGTCCGATGAGCGCGACCGGTGTGGCACTCGTGGTCGCGGTGCTCTTCGCGGGAGCCGTGCTCCGGACAGCCGTCGGGCGGCGGGATGACGTACGGCGGCGGGCCCGGGCCCTGTTCGGAGGCGGCGGGAAGGCCGGCCCGGCAGGGCGGTGGCCGGCCCGGCTTCGGGGCGAAGGGCTGCGGAAGTGGTGCGCGGGGCGGGCGACCGAGGGGGATGCCGGCAGACGGTGGAGCGTCGGTCGCCGGGGGGACGTCGGGCAGGAAGTCTGGTGCCTGCCTGCCGGGTTGGTGCTGGGCGTGCTGGGCGGTTCCCCGCTGCCGGTGCTCGTCTCGCCCGTGGCGATGTTCCTCGTCCGGCGCCGGCTGGCCGCCCGTGGCGCGGAGCGGGCGCGAGACCGGCGGGCCGCTCAGGTGATCGGGCTGTGCGCGGCGGTGGCGGGCGAGCTGCGGGCCGGACGGCAGCCGGCCCAGGCACTGCTCGCCGCGGGGCGCCGGGCCTCGGGGACTCGGGCTCGGCGGTGGTGGCGGCCGCCCGCTACGGCGGGGACGTGCCCCAGGCGCTCCGTGCCGCGGCGCGAGCATCCGGGGCCGAGGGGCTGACCGGCATGGCGGCATGCTGGCAGGTGGCGGTGGAGGGCGGTGCCGGACTGGCCTCCGGGCTGGAGCGGATCGCCGCCGGGCTGCGGGCCCAACGGGACCAACGCGAAGAGCTGCGTGCCCAGTTGGCGGGGCCGCGCACCACCGCGCTGATGCTCGCGCTGCTCCCGGCAGGCGGGCTCCTGATGGGCAGCGCACTGGGCGCCGACCCCCTGCGGGTGCTGCTGCACACCCCTGCGGGCTGGGGCTGCCTGGCGGCCGGCGGGCTTCTGGAGTGGGGCGGCGTGGCCTGGACCGCCCGGATCGTCGCGGACGCGGAAGGCACCGGAGTGAGGAGGGCGGTGTCGTGAGCGCGGAAGTTTTCCACAGGGTGGGGATGGCGGTCGCGGCCGTGATGGCGCTGCTGTGCGCCATGGCGCTGGTACGGGAAGCGCACCACGCACGTGCCGTACGCCGACGGGCCTCGGCGCTGTGGGGTGGCGGGCCGGACCGCGGCGGCGCTCGACGGACGGGAGGTCGGAACGGCCTTCGGAGTGGAGGACGAAAGGGCGGCGGTCGAGGGGCCGTGAGTGGACCGAGGGCGTGGGCCGGGCCTCTGGGGGCGGCCGGCTTCGTGGCCCTCGTCGTCGGCGGAGTCCCTGGTGCCGTGGCAGGACTCGCCGTGGGCATCGGAGCATATCGCTGGCTGGTACGCCAACGGGGCACGGAGGAGGCGAGGTTGGCGGCCGCGGCGGTACATGCGGAGCTGGCGCCGGCCGGCGATCTGCTGGCGGCCTGCCTCGCGGCGGGGGCCGGTCCGCGGGAGTCGGCCGAGGCGGTGGGCCGTTCGTTCCACGGGCCGGTAGCCGAGCGGCTGCGTCAGGTGGCGGCGGAACTGCGCCTGGGCGGCGAACCGGCCGTCGTCTGGCCGCGGCTGGCCGCCCTTCCCGGAGCCGAAGGGCTGGCGCGCTGTATGGAGCGCGCCGGGATATCGGGGGTGCCGGCCGTCGAGTCGGTGTCGCGGATCGCCACCGAGCTCCGTGCGGAGCAGGCCAGGGCGGCCACCGCGCGGGCGCGGCGGGCCGGGGTGCTCGTCACCCTTCCGCTGGCGGCGTGCTTTCTGCCGGCGTTCCTGGTGCTCGGGGTGGCGCCGGTACTGATCGGCCTGGCAGCCGGCCTCTTGGGAGGCGACTGATGTCGAGACCCGTCCGGCTGGTCTCGATACCCGACCGATCTCGGTACCTGACCGATCTCGATACCTGACTGGTCTCTGGATGAAGCAAGTTCGGCAACCGGCCAAGGGCCGGGGAGCGGGGGATGGAATGTTTCGACGGTGGTGGACGAGGCTGCGCTCGGTCGCGGCCGACGACCGGGGGATGGTCACGGCGGAGTACGCCGTGGGAACGCTCGCGGCGGCGGCCCTGGCGACGGCGTTCTACAAGATCGCGACGAGTGACACCGTCCAGGCGGCACTGCGGTCGCTGTTCGAGCGGTCGCTCCATGCCCAGTTCTGACGGCAGGGGCACGGGCCCTGGGGCCCGCGGCGCCCCGAGGGCCTCGCGCGACGCCGGATTCGTGACGGCGGAGACGGCCGTGGTCATGCCGGTTCTGGTGACGATCGTGGCGGCGCTGATCTGGGGGCTGACGGCGGTCTGCGCCCGTATCGAGTGTGTGGACGCGGCCCGGGCCGGGGCGCGGGCCGCGGCGCGGTCGGAACCCCGGGCGGCGGTGGTCGCGGCGGCGCGGGGCGCCGCACCGCGGGGTGCACGGGTCGCGCTGGCGAGGGAGGGCGACCTGGTGCGCGTACGGGTCGAGGCCGGGCTGCCCGGTGCCGGGCGGCTGACGGTCCGGGTCACTGGGGAGGCGGTGGCTCTTGCGGAGGAAACGGTGCGGTGATGAGGGCTCGGCGACGGTCTGGACGGTCTTCGCGGCCGCTGCGCTGTGCGCCGTCTTCCTGGCCCTGCTCGCCGTGGGGCAGGCCGTCACGGCACGACATCGCGCGGGGGGAGCCGCGGACCTGGCGGCGCTGGCCGCGGCGGATCGCGCCCTCCAGGGGCCGGCCAGGGCGTGTGCGGCGGCGGGCCGGGTGGCGGACGCCCAGCGCACTCGCCTGGTGCGGTGCTCGGTGGTGGAGACGATCGCGGATGTGTCGGTCGAGGCGGGCGGCCCTCCGTTCACTTCGCGGGTGCGGGCGCGCGCCGGTCCGGTGGGGGCTGGGCCGGCGCCCGTGGGGGCGGCGGGGCGGCGGAGGCGTGGAGATCCGGCGGCAGCCCGGACCGGGCCGGACAGGGCGCGGCCATCCGGCAGGGGCCACCACCGGCCCGCCACGGACGCCGCCGTGAGACCGCTACGCCCCAGGCCGGGGCCCCTGCGGCGCTCCCCGCAGCAGCTCTGCCAGCAGGCGGATCGCTCCCCGCTTGTGGAGCGGGTCGTTGCCGTTGCCGCACTTGGGGGACTGGATGCACGAGGGGCAGCCGGCCTCGCACTCGCAGGACGCGATGGCGGTGCGGGTGGCGGTGAGCCAGTCGGCGGCCGTGTGGAAGGCGCGTTCGGCGAAGCCGGCGCCGCCCGGGTGGCCGTCGTAGACGAAGACGGTCGGCAGCAGGGTGTCCGGGTGCAGGGGCACCGAGACGCCGCCGATGTCCCAGCGGTCGCAGGTGGCGAAGAGCGGCAGCAGGCCGATGGAGGCGTGCTCCGCGGCGTGCAGCGCGCCGCCCAGCTGCTCGGGATTGACGCGGGCGGCGTCGAGTTGGTCCTCGGTGACGGTCCACCACACCGCGCGGGTGCGCAGCGTACGGGGCGGCAGATCGAGCTTGGTCTCGCCCAGGACCTCACCGGTGATGAGTTTGCGGCGCAGGAAGGAGACGACCTGGTTGGTGACCTCGACGGAGCCGAAGCAGAGCCGGGCGTCCCCCCAGGGGATCTCGGTGTCGGTCTCCAGGATGGAGATGGCGGTGGTGTCGCGGGCGGTCGTCGAGTAGGGCGGACTGGCCTCTTCGACGAGGGCGACGTCGTCGTCCAGGTCGAGGTGCTGGACGACATAGGTGCGGCCCTGGTGGAGGTGGACCGCGCCGTCGTGGACGGTGGTGTGCGCGGCGGCGGCGTCGACGGTGCCCAGCAGCCGCCCGGTGCCGGCCTCCACGACCTGGACCGGCGAGCCGCCCTGGCCGCGGATGTCGGTGAGGTCGGCGGCCCGCTCGCGACGCGTCCAGTGCCAGGCCGTGGCGCGCCGGCGCAGCAGGCCCGCGGCCTCCAGCTGCGGCATCAGCCCGGCGGTCGCGGGCCCGAAGAGCGGGAAGTCGGCTTCGGTGAGGGGGCGTTCGGACGCGGCCGCGCACAGGTGCGGGGCGAGCACGTAGGGGTTGTCGGGATCGAGCACGGTCGACTCGACGGGCTGGTCGAAGAGGGCTTCGGGGTGGTGGACGAGATATGTGTCCAGCGGATCGTCGCGGGCCACGAGTACGGCCAGCGCGCCCTGCCCGGAGCGCCCGGCGCGCCCCGCCTGCTGCCACAAGGAGGCGCGGGTGCCCGGATAGCCGGCGATGACCACGGCGTCGAGGCCGGAGACGTCCACGCCCAGTTCGAGCGCGGTGGTGGCGGCCAGGCCGAGGAGATCCCCGCTGTGCAGGGCGCGTTCCAGTGCGCGGCGCTCCTCGGGCAGATAGCCGCCCCGATAGGCGGCGACACGCGCGGGCAGCGAGCGGTCGACCTCCGCGAGCCGTTCCTGGGCGATCAGAGCGATCAGCTCGGCGCCGCGACGGGAGCGTACGAAGGCGACGGTGCGGACGCCCTGGACGGCGAGGTCGGTGAGCAGGTCCGCGGTCTCGGCGGTGGCGGTACGGCGGACCGGGGCGCCCTGTTCGCCGTGCAGCTCGGTCAGCGGCGGCTCCCACAGCGCGAAGACCAACTCGCCGCGCGGCGAGGTGTCCTCAGTGATCTCCACCACGGGCAGACCGGTGAGCCGGGTCGCGGCCTGAGCCGGTTCGGCGGCCGTGGCGGAGGCGAGCAGGAAGACCGGCTCGGAGCCGTAGCGGGCGCAGACGCGGCGCAGCCGGCGGACGACCTGCGCGACATGGGAGCCGAAGACCCCCCGGTAGCTGTGGCATTCATCGATGACGACATAGCGCAGCGCCCGCAGGAAGGAGGACCAGCGGGGGTGGGCCGGCAGGATGCCGCGGTGCAGCATGTCGGGGTTGGTCAGGACGTAGTTGGCGTACTGGCGGACCCATTCGCGTTCCTCGACGGGGGTGTCACCGTCGTAGACCGCGGGCCGGACGGCGTTGCCCAGCGGGGCGGCCAGCTCGCGTACGGCGCGCCGCTGGTCGGCCGCCAGCGCCTTGGTGGGGGCCAGATACAGGGCGGTGGCTCCCCGCCCGTTCGGGGCCTCGGAGCCGTCCAGGAGCGCGGAGAGGACCGGTGCGAGATATGCCAGGGACTTGCCCGAGGCGGTGCCGGTGGCGACGACGACCGACTCGCCGCGCAGTGCGTGTTCGGATGTCCGTGCCTGGTGGGCCCAGGGTCGATCGATTCCGGCCGAACGGATGGCGTCGATCACTTCCGGTCGGATCTGTTCCGGCCAGTCGGCATGGCTGCCGATGCGCGGGGGCAAGTGCTCCGTATGAGTGATGCGCGCAGCGCGGGTCGCGCCCCGGGCGAGACGTTCGAGAATCATGCCTGGGGAAGGACGCGCGCCCGCATCCGGCGGGAGTCGATTGGAGGCCATCGGCACCGAGTGTGTCACCGGAGTGACGGACAATGCTCAAAGGGCGTCGTGCACGCCTACTGGTAAGTGATTGAATGCCATCGCGGCTGCCAGATCCGCCCCTACCTTCGGTGGGGAGGCCCCAGGGGGGCGACCGCTCGATAGCAAGGTGCTGGAGGATCCGTGGACCTGTCCCTGTCGACCCGGACCGTTGGCGACCGTACGGTCGTCGAGGTCGGTGGCGAGATTGATGTATACACCGCGCCCAAGCTGCGGGAGCAGCTGGTCGAGCTTGTGAACGACGGAAGCTACCACCTCGTGGTGGACATGGAACGTGTCGACTTCCTGGACTCCACTGGGCTCGGCGTGCTGGTCGGCGGGCTCAAGCGGGTGCGTGCCCATGAGGGCTCGCTGCGCCTGGTCTGCAACCAGGAGCGCATTCTCAAGATCTTCCGTATTACCGGCCTGACCAAGGTGTTCCCGATTCACACCTCGGTGGACGAAGCCGTCGCAGCCACTGACTGACGGCTTGCCGGTGCCCCCGCGCCAGCCGGCGCGGGGGAGGAAGTAGTGGGGGGTACCGGACCGGTGTCCGGCCCCCTGCGCCGCACGCCCGCATATCGAGGGGGATGGCATGGCCACCGTCGAACTTCGCTTCAGCGCCCTTCCCGAGCATGTCCGTACCGCGCGACTGGTCGCAGCTGCCGTGGCCCGGCGCGCAGGGGTGGACGAGGCCGTGCTGGACGAGGTGCGGCTCGCCGTCGGCGAGGCCTGCAGCCGGGCCGTGGGGCTGCATGAGAGCCATGACATCTCGGCCCCGGTGCGGGTGCTGCTGATCGAGGACGAGAAGAAGTTCTCGATCGAGGTGGGCGACGGGGTGTCCGGCGGCTCCGGGGTGGCCGGTGCGCGGGGCTCCGGCGAGGCCGAGAGCGTCCCGGAGAGCGACGCCGAGGGCGAGGACGAGATGGGCCTCGCCGTGATCAGCGGGCTGGTCGATGACGTCGAGGTGACCTCCGGCGAGGACGGCGGGATGATCCGCATGAGCTGGCCCACGACGACGGCTGCCGTCCTGCCTTAACGCGGGAGCGCCGGCCTGGGAGCGAGAGGGGCTCCGGCCTCCGGCCCCGGCTCCGAGCGCGCGAGCCGTATGCGCTCGTGAGCCGTATGCGCGCGTACCGGCCGCACACGTGCACGCCTGTGGACCCGTGCATCGAAGACGGCCCCCTCGCATCACCGCGGACGCGCCAGTACGCCCGTCCACGCCGCCATGACGGCCCCGGCCCCGGATCCGGCGGCCCTGGCCCCCGGCGGGTCCGCCCGGCCACCGCTGACGACCGCGTGAGGGCCCCACCCCGCCGGCGCACCCCCGCGTAGCACCCCGCCGGAGCGCTACCCGCCTCCCCCGGGGCAGACCACCGCCCACCCGTGCGTTGCGATCCGGACTCGATCTGACGGCCTATCACCGTCCGTCGGTGCGCGTCGGGTGGTGGCCCGCGCGCCCCGGGTCACCCGATCGGCCGCGGCCGAGCGGCTCAATTCTCCCCACCGTCACGCACGCCACAACCGGCCCGGGTGCCGGGACCGCCCCCTTTGAGCAGCGGCGATCAATCGGCGGGCAATTGGCGATCAGTGCGACATCGAGATCATCGGGCCGCGGTCAGCCAATTCGAGCCTTTCCTTCGTCCGGGCGAATTCCGTGTGCCGCCAGCCTTTTGATCTTCGCCGCTACCGGCGAATTCCCTTTGACGCGCCCTGTTTTGATCAACGGCGGCTCCCTACAATCCGTCCACATCTTGCTCAGGACGCCTGAGCGTGCTTCCGCGCGCCCATGTGCCAAACGTCAAGGAGGACGAATGGCGGGGCCTTACACCCCTCAGTTGCTTGACACCCCCTTTCTGGCCGGGCCCTCGCTGACGGCAGGCAATCGCGGCATCGTGCTGGTGATCGCCGTGGTCGCCCTGGCGGCGCTGGCTGTCGCGGCGGTGCTGGTTCGCCAAGTACTCGCGGCCGGCCAGGGAACCGACAGTATGAAGAAGATCGCGGCGGCCGTGCAGGAAGGCGCGAATGCCTACCTGGCACGGCAGTTGCGGACCCTCGGCGTATTCGCCGTCGTGGTGTTCTTCCTGCTCATGCTGCTGCCCGCGGACAACTGGACGCAGCGCGCCGGACGCAGCGCCTTCTTCTTGATCGGCGCCGGATTCTCGGCGGCCACCGGCTATATCGGCATGTGGCTCGCGGTCCGCGCCAATGTGCGGGTGGCGGCGGCCGCCCGGGAGGCCACTCCGGCCGAGGGCGATAAACGGGAAAAGGATCTTACGGCGGTCTCGCACAAGGCCATGAAGATCGCATTCCGCACCGGTGGCGTCGTCGGCATGTTCACCGTGGGGCTGGGCCTGCTCGGCGCGTCCTGTGTGGTGCTCGTGTACGCGGTCGACGCGCCCAAGGTGCTGGAGGGCTTCGGCCTCGGCGCCGCGCTGATCGCCATGTTCATGAGGGTCGGCGGCGGCATCTTCACCAAGGCCGCGGACGTCGGTGCCGACCTCGTCGGCAAGGTCGAGCAGGGCATCCCCGAGGACGACCCGCGCAACGCCGCGACCATCGCGGACAACGTGGGCGACAACGTCGGGGACTGCGCCGGTATGGCGGCCGACCTCTTCGAGTCGTACGCGGTGACCCTGGTCGCCGCCCTCATCCTGGGCATGGCGGCCTTCGGCAACGCCGGGCTCGCCTTCCCGCTGCTGGTCCCGGCCATCGGCGTGGTCACCGCGATGATCGGCATCTTCGTCGTCGCGCCCCGGCGCAGCGACCGCAGCGGCATGACGGCGATCAACCGCGGCTTCTTCATCTCCGCGGCCATCTCGCTGCTCCTGGTGGCCGCCGCGGTGTTCACCTACCTGCCGTCCACCTACCGGGACCTGAAGGGCGTCACCGACGCGGACATCCTCGGCCGCAGCGGCGACCCCCGGATGCTGGCGCTGGTGGCGGTCGCCATCGGCATCGTGCTCGCCGCGCTGATCCAGCAGTTGACCGGCTACTTCACCGAGACCAACCGGCGGCCCGTCAGGGACATCGGCAAGACCTCGCTGACCGGCCCGGCCACCGTCATCCTCTCCGGCATCTCGATCGGACTGGAGTCGGCCGTCTACTCGGCGGTGCTGATCGGCCTCGCGGTGTACGGGGCGTTCCTGTTGGGCGGCGCCTCGATCATGCTGGCGCTGTTCGCGGTGGCGCTGGCCGGCACCGGCCTGTTGACCACGGTCGGTGTGATCGTGGCGATGGACACCTTCGGACCGGTCTCCGACAACGCGCAGGGCATCGCGGAGATGTCCGGCGATGTCACCGGTGACGGCGCGCAGGTGCTGACCGACCTGGACGCGGTCGGCAACACCACCAAGGCCATCACCAAGGGCATCGCCATCGCGACGGCCGTACTGGCCGCCGCCGCGCTCTTCGGCTCGTACCGGGACGCGATCGCCACGGCCGTACGCGAAGTCGGCAGCGCCGCCAGCGGGATGGGGCTCAGCCTGGACATCTCGCAGCCCAACAACCTGGTCGGGCTGGTCCTCGGCGCCTCGGTCGTCTTCCTGTTCTCCGGGCTGGCGATCAACGCGGTGTCGCGGTCGGCGGGCGCGGTGGTCTTCGAGGTGCGCCGGCAGTTCCGGGAGAAGCCCGGGATCATGGATTACACCGAGAAGCCCGAGTACGGCCGGGTCGTCGACATCTGCACCAAGGACGCGCTGCGCGAACTGGCCACCCCCGGGCTGCTGGCGGTGCTCACCCCCATCGCGGTCGGCTTCTCGCTCGGCGTCGGCGCGCTCGGCTCGTTCCTGGCGGGCGCGATCGGCACCGGCACGCTGATGGCGGTCTTCCTCGCCAACTCCGGTGGCGCGTGGGACAACGCCAAGAAGCTGGTCGAGGACGGCCACCACGGCGGCAAGGGCAGCGAGGCGCACGAGGCGACGGTCATCGGCGACACCGTCGGCGACCCGTTCAAGGACACCGCGGGCCCGGCGATCAACCCGCTGCTGAAGGTCATGAACCTCGTGGCGCTGCTGATCGCGCCCGCTGTGGTGAAGTTCTCGTACGGCGAGGACAAGAGCCTGGGCGTACGGCTCGTGGTCGCGGTGCTGGCGATCGCCGTCATCGTCGGCGCGGTCTACGTCTCCAAGCGGCGCGGAATCGCCGTAGGTGACGAAGGCAACTCCGAAGACCCGGAGAGCATCGCCAAATCGGCCAAGACGGCCGTGGCGTCCTAACGGGTCGAGCACCTCCGAAAGGGCTCGCGGACCGCTCAACTGGGCGGGTGGACGGCGTTTTTCACATGCGCCGGCCACCCGCCTTCCGCATGCCCGGGTGGCCCTGCGGACCTTGGTGCAAATGGCTGCAATGACGGGCGGACCTGCTGCCCGACCGGTCGGCCAGGCCCTTTGGACGTGTATGTTCCGGGGCCGAGAGCCATGGAAGGGACCAATCCGGTGAACAAGAAGCTTGTGGCTGCACTGTCCGGCGGTGCGGCACTGGTGCTCGCGCTGACCGGCTGCAGCGAGGACAGCAGCAAGAAGCTCAACGACTGGGCGAAGACGTTCTGCGACCCCGCGCAGGCTCAGTTCAAGAAGATCCAGGACGCCAACGCCGCCATGCAGACGGCCGACAACGGCAGCACGGACTCCAAGAAGGTCCAGCAGACCGACTCGGCGGCCTTCCAGCAGATTTCCGACGCCTACGCCGCGCTGGCCAAGAACCTGGACAAGGCCGGGCCCCCACCGAGCGAGAACGGCGAGCAGGCGCAGAAGGACGCGGTCAAGGAGCTCAACTCGCTCTCCAAGGGATACGCGGACCTCAAGAAGCAGGTCGAGGGCCTGAACACCGCGGACAAGCTCAAGTTCGCGGACGGTCTGCGCGACCTGTCCAGCGGCATCAACAAGCTCAACAAGCAGAGCGAGCAGGCCTTCAAGAAGCTGGAGTCCGGCGAGGTCGGCACGGCGATGGCCAAGCAGAAGGGCTGTCAGAGCCAGGGCGCGTCCGGTTCCCCGGCGCCCAAGAAGTCGTAGGAGCCGGCCGGCGTACGACGCCTGGAACCGGTCCCGCGTACAGGGACCGGCAACGGATCCGTACGGCCCGGCGACGCGCCCGAGGCGGGCGTGGCGCCGGGCCGTCGCCGATTGTCAGTGACAGGGCCGACAATGGGGGACGTGAGTACGCACCTCCCCACCGCAGATGCCCAGGACCCCGAGAGCAGCGCCCGCACCGCCCGGCTGCGCGAGGCGCTGCTGGCCGCCGCCTTCACCGCCGACGGGTTGCTGGACCTGCTCGGCGCCCCGGCCTACGCCGCGCTGGCCCGCAGCGAGACCGTTCCCGCGCTGCGGGCGACCCGCGGCGACAGTCCGCTGGAGACGCTGGTGCGGCTCTTCCTGCTCCAGCGTCCGGTGGCGCTGCGGCAGGCGCGGGCGGCGCTGCCGGTCGAGGACTGCCTCGCCGACGGCTGGCTGGTGCAGGACGGCGACGAGCTGCGCGCCCAGGTGGACGTACGCCCGTACGGCGGCCCCGAGGGGCAGGACTGGTGGATCGTCTCCGACCTGGGCTGCGCGGTCGGCGGCGCCGGCGGCATCCGGGGCGCCGGGGAGGCCGAGCGCGCACAGCTGGTGCTCGGTGTCGGCGGCGCCTCCACGACCCTGGCCGGGATCACGGTCCGCCGGCCGGTCGCCAAGGCGCTCGATCTCGGTACCGGCTCCGGCATCCAGGCGCTGCACGCCGCCCAGCACGCCACCCGGGTCACGGGCACCGACCTCAACCCCAGGGCGCTGCGGATCGCCGCGCTGACGCTGGCGCTCTCCGGGGCGGGCGCGGCGGACCTGCGCGAGGGCTCGCTGTTCGAGCCGGTCGGCGACGAGACGTACGACCTGATCGTGTCCAACCCGCCGTTCGTGATCTCGCCCCCGGCGTCCGACGGGGCGCGGCTGACCTACCGGGACGGCGGCATGGGCGGCGACGACCTGTGCCGGACGCTGGTCCAGCAGTCCGCCGCGCACCTCAACGACGGCGGATACTGCCAGCTGCTGGCCAACTGGCAGCATGTGGCGGGCGAGGAGTGGCACGACCGGCTGCGCTCCTGGGTGCCGCGCGGCTGCGACGCCTGGATCGTGCAGCGCGAGGTGCAGGACATCACCCAGTACACCGAGCTGTGGCTGCGCGATGCCGGTGACCACCGTGCCGATGCCGGGGCGTACGCCGCGCGGTACGACGCCTGGCTCGACGAGTTCGAGGCGCGCAAGACCAAGGCCATCGGCTTCGGCTGGATCACGCTGCGCAAGTCCGGGTCCGACACCCCGTCCATCACGGTCGAGGAGTGGCCGCATCCGGTCGAACAGCCGCTGGGGGAGTCGGTCGTGGGGCACTTCGACCGCCAGGACTACCTGCGGTCCACCGACGACGCGGCGCTGCTGGCCGGTCACTTCCGGCTGGCCGACGAGGTGGTCCAGGAGCAGGTCGGGCTGCCCGGTGCGGAGGACCCCGAGCATGTGGTGCTCCGTCAGAACCGCGGAATGCGAAGGGCGACGAAGGTGGACACCGTAGGGGCGGGCTTCGCCGGGGTGTGCGACGGCTCGCTGCCCGCCGGGCGGATCCTCGACGCCATCGCCCAACTCGTCGGCGAGGACCCGGTCCTGCTGCGGGACCGCACACCGGCCTCCATCCGGATGCTGGTCGAGCAGGGGTTCCTGGAGCCGGTGACCGAGGCCGACTGACGGCCGCAGGAGAGGAGCGGAGGGCCGGAGGCCAGGGGAGGGGCCGAGGCAGGGGACCGGGGGAGCGGGTCCGTACGGGACAGGCGGAAGCCGTTCATCCGGCGTTCGCCCGGATGCCGTCCTGGGGTGTCAACCTGCCCGCATGGAGAGTGGACCCGAGGTGTTCGCCGGTGCGGCCTTCGCACTGTTCGGCGCCGGACTGCTGGTGTGGACGGGCGTCTGCGCACGGACCGGCCAGCCGGTCGCCGAGGGCGTCAGCCGGCCGGTCGCCGCCCTGGCGGCGCTGCTGGCAGGAGTGGTGTTCCTGGCCACGGGGGGCTGGCTGCTGGCCACGCTGTAGCCGTCCTCGCGGCCTGCCATGAGCCGTAGGCCTGCCAAGAGCCGCGTCGTCCCACGCCGCCCGTCGTGCCGTCGCGCCGATCAGCCGCTCCGATGCGCCACCGCGATGAGCCACCACGAGTGAGCCACCGCGACGAACCACCCCGATAGGTCGCTCCGTGTGCTTCCGGTCAGTTCTGTAACAGCCGGCCGACAGATGGCCGATATGTGCCGTTACGTGGAACGCCGGCAGGCCCCTGGCCATGTTCCTCGGTGAAGGTCACCCACGGCCCCTACACCGTCAGTGAGGAACTCCCATGAACCGCGCACTTCGCTACGCCACCGTCGGCGCCATCGCAGTCTCCCTGCTGGCCGGCGGCTCGGCCGCCGCCTTCGCCGCGCCGCAGGACCTCCACACCGCCAAGCCGGTCGTGGCCGCCGCTCCGGCCGCCGCCTCGCTGACCGCCAAGGCCAGCGTGAACTCGGTCAAGGCCTGGCAGGAGTTCCGGATCTCCGGCGTCGCCAAGGGCATCAAGGCCGGCAGCAACGTCACCGTCCAGCAGAAGCAGGGCAAGAAGTGGGTGTCGCTGCCCGCCAAGGCCCCGGTCAACAAGAGCGGTGCGTACTCGGTACGGGTCAAGCTCGGCATCAAGGGCGCCAACCAGCTCCGCATAGCCGCGGGCAGCACCGTCTCGCCGGTGGTCGCGGTCACCGTCCGCTGACGTCGAGACCGTCCCCTCACGTCCGGCGGACGGCCGGGGCGCGCTCCGCGTGGCGCGCCCCCAGGCCACCGGACGCCCTACCCCACCAGGTTGCGGGCGACCATCCACACCGCGCCGATGCCGAGCACCACGGCGTTGGTCCGGGCCGTCAGCCGCATTCGGTGGGCCCGCCCGCGGAGCCCCGCGACCAGCCAGCGCACGGCGACGAACGCCACGGCCGGCACGCCCAACGTCAGGAGCACGGCGTTGTCGTGGAAGGCCGCGACGACATCACCGTGCAGCAGGTCGTACGCCATCCGCGTGCCGCCGCACCCCGGACACAGCAACCCGGTGCACCACTTGAACGGGCAGGGCAGCAGCGCCTGCCCGGGCTGGTGCGGATTGGTGTGCCAGAGGTAGACGGCGGCCGCCCCGCCCACGCCCAGCGCGATCGACGCCCGGCGCAGGGTGCGGCTGCGGATCGACGCCCCGGTGGGCGGCCGAGCGGGTTCCAGGGGGGTCACACGCTCAGCGACCTGGCGTAGTTGACCTGGTTGAGCACGAACATCACCTGCTCGCGCGACTGCACCGGGACCATCGTGGAGTGGTGCCGGCCCCCGCTGTTCACCGTGACCTGCACGAACCCGGTCGTCACCCGCTCCTTCATCAGCAGGAACAGCAGGCCGAGCAGGCAGAAGAGGAAGAAGACGATGGCGAGGACGACCGCGTGCGCCGGGATCTTCTCCTCGGTCCGCGACATGTCCGTCGCCGTCCAGATGGCGCCCTTGAGAGGCATCGGCCCGGCCGGCGTCATGATCGTGTCGCCGCTCACCGCGATGTCCCCGAGCGACAGCGCCATCCCGCCGGCCTGGGGCGCGGCCTGGAACGCGCCGGGCGCCGGCGGCGGAGCGCTCGGCGCGAAAGCGGGCGGGGGCGGCGGCGAGCCGGCCTGCGGATAGCCGTATCCGGGCTCCCCGGGGCGGCCGCCCTGCGGGTATCCGTAGCCGGAGTCGGCGGGCTGGCCGCCGGCAGGTGTGGCGTACGGATTCTGGCCGGGCTGGCCGGGCTGCTCCGGTGGCGGTCCGGGGTACTGGTTCGCCATGGGTGATGTCCCCCCGAGTGTCTGTGTGACCACGGCGGTGATCGGCTCGAGCGGTGAGCCGTGCCGTGTGTTCGTCCTGCGCCCATCCTGCCAGCCCGCTCATATGCCGTATCGGGCGATGACGGGATCCGGCGCCGCCTTGTGACCGTCGCCGGTGCCCGTCGGCGCGGCGGCGGGGACGCCGGGCGCACCCGCGCCCCGCACGCGGCCCGTCACTCTGCGAGATCGTCGGCGGCCCGCCGGTAGCGGGTGCGGAGGTCGACCGGGGAGGGGGCCGGGAACCGCCGTGGACCCGTCATGATCCATCCGACCCGCTCCGGGGCCCGTAAAGAGCGGCTGATGCGGTCCGGGCGGCATGAAGCCATGTAGTCGGGTTACCGTTCGAGTGGCGTTGCGGGGTTTTTCCGTTTGACACGGGGGCGGGAGGTACCGTCACACTCCGCAGCGTCAAGCGTCACCGCAGTGCGCCCCGGCGTCCAGGCCGGGGAGCAATCCCAGCGTCGACCGGAGAGAAGAGCGAAGTTGTCCCCGACCAGCGAAGCCACAGAGGGCGGCGGCCGCCGACTTGTCATCGTCGAGTCGCCTGCCAAGGCGAAGACGATCAAGGGCTACCTCGGCCCTGGCTATGTGGTCGAGGCCAGCGTGGGGCACATCCGCGACCTGCCCAACGGTGCGGCGGAGGTCCCGGCGAAGTACAAGGGCGAGCCCTGGGCCCGCCTCGGCGTGAACGTCGATGCCGACTTCCAGCCGATCTACGTCGTCAACAGCGACAAGAAGGACCAGGTCAAGAAGCTCAAGGAGCTGCTGGCCGAGTCCGACGAGCTCTACCTCGCCACAGATGAGGACCGCGAGGGCGAGGCCATCGCCTGGCATCTGCAGGAGATCCTCAAGCCCAAGGTCCCGGTCCACCGGATGGTCTTCCACGAGATCACCAAGGACGCGATCCGTGAGGCCGTCGCCAACCCGCGCGACCTCAACCAGAAGCTGGTCGACGCCCAGGAGACCCGGCGGATCCTCGACCGCCTCTACGGCTACGAGGTCTCGCCGGTCCTGTGGAAGAAGGTCATGCCCCGGCTGTCGGCCGGCCGTGTGCAGTCCGTCGCGACCCGGCTGGTCGTCGAGCGGGAGCGCGAGCGCATCGCCTTCCGCTCCGCGGAGTACTGGGACCTGACCGGCACCTTCTCCACCGGCCGGGCCGGTGACGCGAGCGACCCGTCGACCCTGACCGCGCGGTTGAACACCGTCGACGGCCGCCGGGTCGCACAGGGCCGCGACTTCGGCCCCAACGGGCAGCTCAAGAACGACGTACTCCATCTGGACGAGGCGAACGCCCGCGCGCTCGCCGCCGCCCTGGAGAACGCCGACTTCGCGGTGCGCTCGGTGGAGTCCAAGCCCTACCGCCGCTCGCCGTACGCCCCGTTCCGTACGACGACCCTCCAGCAGGAGGCCAGCCGCAAGCTCGGCTTCGGCGCCAAGGCGACCATGCAGGTGGCGCAGAAGCTGTACGAGAACGGCTTCATCACCTATATGCGTACGGACTCCACCACGCTCTCGGACACCGCGGTCGCCGCGGCCCGGGCGCAGGTGACGCACCTGTACGGCGCGAACTACCTGCCGGACAAGCCGCGCACGTACGCCGGCAAGGTCAAGAACGCCCAGGAGGCGCACGAGGCGATCCGCCCCTCCGGCGACCGCTTCCGCACGCCGGCCGAGACCGGGCTGACCGGCGACCAGTTCCGGCTCTACGAGCTGATCTGGAAGCGGACCGTCGCCTCGCAGATGAAGGACGCCACCGGTAACTCCGTCACGGTCAAGATCGGTGGCCGGGCCGCCGACGGCCGCGACGCCGAGTTCACCGCGTCCGGCAAGACCATCACCTTCCACGGCTTCCTCAAGGCCTACGTGGAGGGCGCCGACGACCCCAACGCCGAGCTGGACGACCGCGAGCGCCGGCTGCCGCAGGTCGCCGAGGGCGACGCGCTGGCCGCGCGGGAGATCACCGCCGACGGGCACGCCACCAAGCCGCCGGCCCGCTACACCGAGGCCACCTTGGTCAAGGAGCTGGAAGAGCGCGAGATCGGCCGCCCGTCGACGTATGCGTCGATCATCGGCACGATCCTGGACCGCGGCTACGTCTTCAAGAAGGGCACCGCGCTCGTCCCGTCGTTCCTCTCCTTCGCGGTGGTCAACCTCCTGGAGAAGCACTTCGGCCGTCTGGTCGACTACGACTTCACCGCCAAGATGGAGGACGACCTCGACCGCATCGCCCGTGGTGAGGCGCAGGCCGTGCCGTGGCTGCGGCGCTTCTACTTCGGCGAGGGCGAGGCCGAAGGGGCCGCCTCGGACGCCGGCAACGGCGACGGCGACCACCTCGGCGGGCTCAAGGAGCTGGTCGAGGACCTGGGCGCGATCGACGCCCGGGAGATCTCCTCGTTCCCGGTCAGCGACGACATCAAGCTGCGGGTCGGCCGCTACGGCCCGTACATCGAGCGCGGCGAGAAGGACTCCGAGGGCCACCAGCGGGCCGACGTCCCCGACGACCTCGCGCCCGACGAGCTGACCGTGGAGTACGCCGAGGAGCTGCTCGCCAAGCCCAGCGGCGACTTCGCGCTGGGCACCGACCCGGTCAGCGGCCACGAGATCGTCGCCAAGGACGGCCGCTACGGCCCGTACGTCACCGAGATCCTGCCCGAGGGCACCCCGAAGACCGGGAAGAACGCGGTCAAGCCGCGTACCGCCTCGCTCTTCAAGTCGATGTCCCTGGACACGGTGACCCTTCAGGACGCGCTCAAGCTGATGTCGCTGCCGCGGGTCGTGGGCGCGGACGCCGAGGGCGTGGAGATCACCGCGCAGAACGGCCGCTACGGCCCGTACCTCAAGAAGGGCACCGACTCGCGCTCCCTGGAGAGCGAGGAGCAGCTCTTCACCATCACCCTCGACGAGGCGCTGGCGATCTACGCCCAGCCCAAGCAGCGCGGGCGGGCCGCCGCCAAGCCGCCGCTGAAGGAGCTGGGCACGGACCCGGTCAGCGGCAAGCCGGTGGTGGTCAAGGACGGCCGCTTCGGCGCGTACGTCACCGACGGCGAGACCAACGCGACGCTGCGGCGGGACGACGACGTCGAGACGATCACCGCCGAGCGCGGCTACGAGCTGCTGGCGGAGAAGCGCGCCAAGGGCCCGGCGAAGAAGACCGCCAAGAAGACGGCGGCGAAGAAGACCGCGGCCAAGAAGACGACGGCCAAGAAGACCGCGGCCAAGAAGACGACCACGGCGAAGAAGACGACCACGGCGAAGAAGACGACCGCCAAGAAGGCCACCGCGAAGACCGCGGCGGCCAAGAAGACGGCGGCGTCGGCCGACGACTGAGACCGTGCCGCACGGCTTCGGGCGCAGGACAAGGGCGGGCAAGACGGACACGTTCCGTCGAGCCCGCCCGTTTGTTCGGGCAGGCGCCCGACGGCGCGGACCGTCCCTATAGGCTGGCGAGATGACGCGTACCGAGCAGCCAACGGTCGTGACCCCCACTTCAGGCGCCCTGGCGGCGGATTCCCGCGAGCGCGCGGTGCGAGCCCT
Organism: Streptomyces sp. NPDC059008; assembly: GCF_042749045.1. Classification (NCBI taxonomy): domain Bacteria; kingdom Bacillati; phylum Actinomycetota; class Actinomycetes; order Kitasatosporales; family Streptomycetaceae; genus Streptomyces; species Streptomyces sp. NPDC059008. The sequence goes on from NZ_JBHYJC010000006.1 coordinate 103,731, forward strand.
GCTGCGCTTCCCCCCTCTGAAGCGACTGTGGAGCGCCCAATTTGTCGGGGGCATCGGCGATGCCCTGTCCATGCTTGTCCTGATAGTGCTCTCCCTTCAGGCGGCGCTGTACGTACCGGTGGGGGGCGAGGCCGTCTTCGGCGGCGGCTATCGGGGCGTCGCCCTGGCGGTCACCACGGTCTTCGCGGCCCGGATGCTGGCGATGCTGCTCTTCGGGGCCGTCCTGCTGGGGCCGCTCTCGGCGCTCACGGCGCCCTCCGGGCCGCTGGACCGGCGCTGGACGATGATCGGCGCGGATGTGCTGCGGCTCGCGCTGCTGGTGATCGCCCCGCTGTGGATCGACTGGACGCCGGCCGACGCGCTGGCCTGGCTGCTGGTCACGGTCTTCGTCACCGGCGTCGCCGAACGCTTCTGGACCGTCTGCCGGGAGAGCGCGGCCCCCGGACTGCTGCCCACCCCGCCCCCGGAGGGCGCCGCGGTGCGGCCGCTGCCGGACAACATGGACGCCCTGCGCCGGCTCTCGCTGCGCACCACGTTCGTCTCGCTGCCGATCGCGGCCGCCGCCCTGGTGGTCGTCACGCTCGTCAGCAAGCTCCTGGGCACCGGCATCGACTGGTTCCAGCTCCACCAGGTCGCGCTCGGCTCCTATGTGGCCGCCGGGCTGTTCGCCGCCTCCGTATCGATCCTCTACTTCATCGAGCTTCCCGGTACGCAGACACCGCGCCCGCGGTCCCCCCTGGAAGGGCTGCGCCGCCCGAAGACCACCGCCGACAAGGCGGAGGGTGCCCGGCCGGGCGCCGACAAGGGCCGTACGGGAGCGATCCCGCTGCTGGTGCTGGCCTGCGCGGCGGTGGCCGCCGGGATCGCCGCGGCCGTCGCGCTCGCCGTGCTCCACGCCTACGACCTGGCGGGCGGACCGGCCACCTTCGCGCTCCTGGTGCTCGCGCTGACCGGCGGTACGGCCGTCGGCATCCGCGGCGCCCGCCGGGTGCTGCCCGCGCTCTCCCGGCGCCGGCTGCTCGCCCTGGCGGTTGCCGCCACGGGCCTGGCGCTGCTGGCCATGGGCCTGGTCCCGGACGTGACGACGGTCGTGGTGCTCGCGCTGCTGGCCGGTGTCGCCGCCGGCATCGCCGCCAATACGGGGCACACCCTGCTGGACCAGGAGTCCGAGGAGTTCCGCACCGCCCGTACGACCGAGCATCTGCACGCCGTCGTACGGCTCGCGATCGCGCTGGCCGCCATCGTCGCGCCCCTGCTCGCGGCCGTCATCGGCCCGCACCACCTCGGCAGCGGCACCTTCGACTTCTCCTACGGGGGCGCGGCCTACACGCTGATGCTGGTCGGCGCGCTGCTGCTGCCGGTGGCCGCCTGGGTCCTGAGCAAGCTCGACGACCGCGAGGGCGTGTCGCTGCGGCGCGATCTGCGCGAGGCGCTGCGCGGCGGCGACCCGGCGCAGACGCCCGCCGCCGCGGGCTTCTTCATCGCCCTGGAGGGCGGCGACGGCGCCGGCAAGTCCACCCAGGTCGAGGCGCTCGCCGAGTGGATCCGCGCCAAGGGCCACGAGGTCGTGGTGACCCGTGAACCGGGCGCCACCGCCATCGGCAAGCGACTGCGCTCGATCATCCTGGACGTCTCGACGTCCGGGCTCTCGGACCGTGCGGAGGCGCTGATGTTCGCCGCCGACCGGGCCGAGCACGTCGACAGCGTCATCCGGCCGGCCCTGGAGCGCGGCGCGGTCGTCATCACCGACCGGTACATCGACTCCTCGGTCGCCTACCAGGGCGCCGGGCGTAACCTCGCGCCCACGGAGATCGCCCGGATCTCCCGCTGGGCGACGGACGGCCTGGTCCCGCACCTGACGGTGCTGCTCGACATCTCCCCCGAGACCGCCCGCGAGCGCTTCACCGAGGCACCGGACCGGCTGGAGTCCGAGCCCGCCGCCTTCCACCAGCGGGTACGGGCCGGCTTCCTGGCCCTGGCCGCCGCCGACCCCGCGCGCTATCTGGTCGTCGACGCCGGGCAGGAGCCCGAGGCCGTCACCACCGTCGTACGGCACCGTCTCGACCAGGTCCTGCCGTTGTCCGAGGCCGAGGTCAAGGCACAGGCCGAGGCCCGTAAGGCGGCCGAGGAGGAGGCCCGCCGCAGGGCCGAGGAGGAGGCCGCGCGCAAGGCGGAGGAGGCGCGCCTGGAGCGTGAGCGCCAAGAGCAGCTCGCCAAGCTGCGCGCCGAGGAAGAGGAGCGCAAGCGCCAGGAGGCCGAGCAGGCCAAGGCGCTGGAGGCCGCCCGGCAGGCGGCCGAGGCCCGGCAGCGCGCCGAGGAGGCCCGCCAGGCGGCGGAGGAGGAGCGGCAGCGCCGCGAGGCCGAGGAGCGGGCCCGCCAGGCCGAGCAGGAGCGGCTGCGCAAGCAGCACGAGGAGCAGGCACGGCTGCGCCAGGAGGCCGAGGAGCGCCGCCTGGAGAAGCAGCGCAAGGCCGAGGAGGCACTGCTGCGCGCCGAGCAGGCGCGGGTGGAGGCGGCCGAGGCGGCGGCCGCGGCGGAGGCCAGGGCCCGCGCGGAGGCCGAGGCGCCCACCGCGGAGACGCCGGTGGCGGATCTGCGCAAGCGGCTCGGCGAGGGCGGCTCGGCGGATGCCTCCGCCGGTTCCGGATCGGACGAGGAGCGCACGGAGTCGCTGTCGTGGCCCGAGGCGCCCCGCGGCGGCGAGGCGTCCGGTACGGCGGACGAGACGGCCGTGCTGCCTTCGGTGCGCGAGGAGCCGGACGGGCGGGGGAGCCACGCTTCCGACGCGGAGCAGACCACCGTGCTGCCTCCGGTGCGCGAGGAGCGGGACGGGCGGGGGAGCCACGGCTCCGACGCCGAGCAGACCGCCGTCCTGCCACCCGTACGGCCGGACGCACACTCCGATGGCGTACGGGAGGGTGGCCCCGCGGACCGGGTGCCGCCGTGGATGTTCCGCAAGGAAGCCCCGAACGAGGAGGCCGGGGGCTCCTCCGCTGCCGAGTCGGGCGTGGAGCGCACCCGTGAACTCCCGCAGGTCGACCCGTCGACGGGCCGCCCGGCACAGTCCCCGCAGCGCAGCCGCCCCCGACCCGAATGGGCGGAGGAGACCCCGCTGGACGATCTGCCGACGCTCGCCGACGAGCTGCTCGGCCCGCACCCGGGTGACGACGCGGACGGCGGCGCGGGCGACGACGGGGACCGGGGCGGTCGGGGACGGCGCCGCTAGGCGTATCCGGCCGAACGGCGGGGCCCGAGACACCGGCCGTGGCCGCAGCGGACATGCTGCGGTCACGGCCGATTTCCGTCTCCGGGCGGGCGGCGCCGGCCGGCCCCCGGAAACGGCTTCCGGATTCGTTTGTCAGTGGGTTGCACCACAATGGGTCGAGCGAGTCACGAGCAGCACGGAACGCAAAGGAACGGCAGGCAGCGATGGCGGTATGGGACGACGTGGTCGGCCAGGACCGGGTGACGGCGCAGCTGGCCGCCGCCGCGCGCGATGCGGACGCCCTCGTCACGGCTGAGCACGCGGCGTCGCAGGACCGGTCCGGCGAGCAGTCGCAGCCGGCGACCGACCGCGGCGGCGCCTCCCAGATGACGCACGCCTGGCTGTTCACGGGCCCGCCCGGTTCCGGCCGTTCCACCGCGGCCCGCGCCTTCGCCGCCGCCCTGCAGTGCGTCAGCCCCGATCGCGCGCTCGGTGGCGCGCCGGGCTGCGGCTTCTGCGACGGCTGCCACACGACGCTGGTGGGCACCCATGCCGACGTCGAGATCGTCCGCACGGACCTGCTGTCCATCGGCGTCAAGGAGACCCGCGACCTGGTCCGCCGGTCCTCGCTCTCCCCGGCCGGTGGCCGCTGGCAGGTGATCGTCCTGGAGGACGCCGACCGCCTCACCGAGGGCGCCGGCAACGTCCTGCTCAAGGCCGTGGAGGAGCCGGCCCCCCGTACGGTCTGGCTCCTGTGCGCCCCCTCCATCGAGGACGTGCTCCCCACCATCCGCTCCCGCTGCCGCCACCTCAGCCTGCGCACGCCACCGGTCGGCGCGGTCGCCGACGTCCTCGTACGGCGCGACGGCATCGACCCGGAGGCCGCCGACCGGGCCGCCCGCGCCACCCAGGGCCACATCGGCCGGGCCCGTCGCCTCGCCACCGACGAGCGCGCCCGCGCCCGCCGCGCGGCGGTGCTCAAGCTCCCCCTTCGCGTCGATGACATCGGCGGCTGCCTCAAGGCCGCCCAGGAGCTGATCGACGCCGCGGGGGAGGACGCCAAGCAGGTCGCCGAAGAGGTCGACACGAAGGAGACCGAGGAGCTGCGCGCGGCGCTCGGCGCCGCCGCCGGGACCGGCGGCCGGCTGCCCCGTGGCACGGCCGGCGTCATGAAGGAGCTCCAGGACAAGCAGAAGCGCCGCGCGACCCGCACCCAGCGCGACAGCCTCGACCTGGCCCTGGTCGACCTCACCGGCTTCTACCGCGACGTCCTCGCCCTCCAGATGGGCGCCTCGGTCCCGCTCGCCAACGACGAGGTGCGCGACAGCGTCCAGCGCATCGCCGGCACCTCGACCCCCGAACGCACCCTCCGCCGCATAGAAGCCGTGATCGCCTGCCGCGACGCCCTCGACCGCAACGTGGCCCCTCTCCTGGCGGTCGAGGCGATGACCGCAGCCCTCCGCGCCGGCTGACACCGGTCCTATCCACCCACCCCGAACCACCAACAAAAAACCCGAACCCCACCCCCACACCCAACCCCCGCCCCCAACCTCACCACCCCCTTCGAGAAGCCGACCACACAAGGTCCCCACTCGAATACGCTCCGTCCAGATTCCGGCCCCCGCCACCCACCCCGACCCTTCACCCACCTGCCCCTCACCCCACCCATCCCTCACGCACGCACCCCCTCACCCCACCCACCCATCACTCCACCCACCCCGCACGCCACCTCCCAAGGACCGCACCGCATTCCACGCCCCACAGCGACACCCCCGCCCACACCCGCTCCCCGCACTCCAGGCTCCAGATCCAGGGGACCGAGACCAAGGGACCGCCCATGTCCACCAGCCGCCTGCTCCGCACCTCCGCCGCCTTCCTCGCGGCCTCTGCCCTGCTGATCTCCGGCTGCTCCTCGGAGCGTTCGTCCCCCGACGCCGACGCGTCCTCGGGCCGTACGACGGAGGCCGGCGCTCCGCGCCCCGCCGACAGCTCCCTCCAGCCCCTCCCGACCGCCATCCCGGCCAAACTCCGCCCGTACTACGACCAGAAACTGAACTGGCACGCCTGCGGAACCGCGGGCTTCGAGTGCGCCACGATGCGGGCGCCCCTGGACTACGCCAAGCCCAGCGCGGCCACGGACCTCAAGCTCGCGGTGGCCCGTAAGAAGGCCACCGGCCCCGGTAGCCGGCTGGGCTCCCTCATGGTCAATCCGGGCGGCCCCGGCGGTTCGGCGATCGACTACCTCCAGCAGTACGCGCCACAGCCCGCCCCGGTCCGCGCGCGGTACGACATGGTGGCGATGGACCCGCGGGGTGTGGCCCGTAGCGAGCCGGTCGAGTGCCTGTCCAACAAGGAGATGGACCGCTACACCCAGACCGACCCGACCCCGGACTCCCCGGCCGAGGTCGACAAGCTCACCGCCGCCTACCGCGGCTTCGCCAAGGGCTGCCAGTCCCGCTCCGGCAAGGTGCTCGCGCATGTCTCCACGATCGAGGCGGCCCGCGACATGGACGTGCTGCGCGCCGTCCTGGGCGACAAGAAGGTGACGTATGTGGGTGCCTCCTACGGCACCTTCCTCGGCGCGACCTACGCCGGCCTGTTCCCCACCCGCGCCGGCCGTATGGTCCTCGACGGAGCCATGAACCCGGACCTCGACGCCCGCACGATCAACATCGACCAGACCACCGGCTTCAACACGGCCTTCACCGCGTTCGCCGCGGACTGCATCAAGAAGCAGGGCTGCCCGCTGGGCGACAAGAGCACCGAGGACGCCGGCCGGCAGCTCACCGGCCTCTTCAAGAAGCTGGACGCCCATCCCGCGGAGACGGGCGAGGAGCGCAAGCTCACCGAGTCCCTCGCCACCACGGGCGTCATCGCCGCGATGTACGACCAGCGCGCCTGGCCGATGCTGCGCGACTACCTAGCCCAGGCCAAGGCCGGCAACGGCCGCGGGCTGCTGAGCCTCTCCGACAGCTACTACGAGCGCGAGCCCAACGGCAGCTACGCCAATCAGATGTACGCCAACCCCGCCGTCAACTGCCTCGACCTCGCACCCGCCTTCACCAGCCCCGACCAGGTGCGCGGCGCACTGCCTAGCTTCCGCAAGGCCTCCCCGGTCTTCGGCGACAACTTCGCCTGGGCAGCTCTGAACTGCGCGTACTGGCCGGTGAAGTCCTCCGGCAAGGCCCACCGCATCGAGGCCAAGGGCGCCAACCCGATCGTCGTCGTCGGCACCACCCGAGACCCGGCCACCCCCTACACCTGGGCCAAGGCCCTCGCCGGCCAGCTCTCCAGCGGCACCCTCCTCACCTACGAGGGCGACGGCCACACCGCCTACGGCCGCGGCAGCGACTGCATCGACGCCGCGATCAACACCTACCTCCTCGACGGCACCACCCCGGCCAAGAACAAGCGCTGCAAGTGACCCACCTCACACTCACCGCCGCCCTTCCCTGACCAGCCCGTAAACCGGTTACAGACCACCCCTCTGCGATGTGTAGACTGGGCCGCGCACCACGCCGCCTTAGCTCAGTTGGCCAGAGCAACGCACTCGTAATGCGTAGGTCTCGGGTTCGAATCCCGAAGGCGGCTCAGTGAAAGCCCAGGTTGGACATCGTCTGACCTGGGCTTTTCTTTGCTCTGGGCCCGGCGGCACGGAAACGTGATGATCTTCGCGCCTTCCTGCGAGCGCGATGCGAGCGCGCCGGCCTCGACAGGTGCCTCAGCCGCCTGCCGGGCAAGCCGTTCGAGGGCCTGCTGCGCGATGTCCTCAACTGCCCGCCCGTCGTGCGTGGCAGCCTCGACGATCTGCGCGACGAGGCGTTCGAGGGCGGTCTGTGTGCCCTGCTCGACTTGAGGCTCGGCAGTCGCCTCGTCCGGCGCTTGCTTGGGACTGCGTGCCGCGCCGCGCGGAACGACGGCGGCGGTTGCCTCGGCGGCCTCGCGTGCCGCTTTGGGCATGACCGACTGATAGATGTCCCGAGTGATCCGGGTGTCACTGTGCCCGAGAGTCTCAGAGACGGCCACGCCTCACCCCATTCGAGGCGCTCGGCGTCCTGCTTGATCCGGTGCTCTTCGAGTACCTCGTCGGTGTACGTGATCAGGTGGAACAGGCCGTAAAGCCGCTCTCCGGTATCGGCGAGGAAGTCGAGGAACTGCCCTGCCTGTTCCGGTGTCCACACCATGACCGGCGACGGCTTCTCACCGGTCCGCAGCCACTCCTCGACAATGTGCTCTTCCCGGACGATGGCCTTGGGACGCTTCGCCGGTCCGAGTTCGACGTAGGAAGCGGCGTTGCACGTGATCGCCCCGCGGCCGATGGCGGTTGATGTCGGGGCCCCGACGGCATCCAGGAACGTGCCGATCTTCATGGGGGGCACCCCCTGGCCGGCGGGACGATCCAGGCGGCCGTGGTGGTCACTGGCGTCGGCCCGGCTACCTGCTGCCGTTCGCGCGGAAAGGCAAGGTAGACCGGCTTGGTCCTCGATCCTCGGGGGGCACCGGACCGTTCACCTCGCCTGCGGCGCACCTCCGTGGTGCGATGGAACGTGGGGAGGAAGGAGAGAGCGATGGTCCCACCCGCAGCGGAGCGCAAGAGTGGCGCGGTCCCAGTATCAGTCCGCCCGCTGGGCGAGGCGGACCTGGATCAGGCCGATGAGATCTGCAGGGTCGCCTTCGGAACCTTCCTGGGTGCACCTGATCCTTTCGGGACCACCGACTACGTCCGCACCCGCTGGGCGGCCGATCCACAAGCGGCGTTCGCGGCGACGGTCGAGGGCGACGTAGTTGGATCGAACTTCGCCGCCAACTGGGGCAGTGTCGGGATTTTCGGACCGCTGACCGTACGTCCGGATCTGTGGGACCAGGGCATCGGCAGGCGTCTGATGGAGCCGGTCATCGACTGCTTCGACACCTGGGGGAACCGCCACCTCGGCCTGTTCACCTTCGCGCACAGTCCCAAGCATCTTGAGCTCTACCGCCGGTACGGCTTCTGGCCTCGATTCCTCACAGCCATCATGAAGAAGCAGGTCACAGACGGTGCCGCAGTCCCCGGCCGGGTGCTCTACGGCGAACTGCGCGCCGCCGAGCGGCCCGACGCACTGAGCCTCTGTCGCGCACTGACCGGAGCCGTGTACGAGGGCCTGAGCCTGGAACGCGAGATCGTGGCCGCGCACGCGCAGGGGCTCGGTGACACCATCCTCCTCCAAGGCGCCGGCTCCGAGCTCGACGGCCTGGCCGTCTGCCACTGCGGAGCCGGGTCGGAGGCTGGCGTGGACGTGTGCTTCGTCAAATTCGGCGCCGTACGACCTGGTCCGGAGGCCGCCGACCGGTTCGAGCGACTGCTCGACGCATGCGAGCAGCTGGCCGCCGAGCGCGGGCTGGGGCAACTGGACGCCGGCATGAACCTGGGTCGCCCGGATGCCTACCGGCGCATGATCGACCGCGGTTTCCGCACCTGGTTGCAGGGCGTGACCATGCACAGGCCCAACGAACCCGGGTACAGCCACCCCGACGCGTATGTGATCGACGACTGGCGTTGACCACCGCGGCGCTCGGCCCGCAGAAATGCCCGGTGCTGTCAGAACCTGTGGATATTCCGGGCCAGTTCCGACGGCAAGACACCTCCTGGACCACGATCGAAGCGCTGTCCGTTCGGACAAAGCCAGAGCGCCCTACCGTCCTACGTCTGATCACCGCGAGAGTGCAGGAATACGCCTGTACGGCCCATCTGGGCGCCATACAAGGGGCGTTGAGGGGGGACGATCGATGGTGCCACTGCTGCCCGGCCGCGGTGACGGCCGGACAGCAGCAGCCGTCATGCCGCTCGGTTGTGCCGCACCGCGTAGACCGCGGCCTGGGTCCGAGCGGACACGTTGAGCCGGGTGAAGATCGCTTGCATGTGGTTCTTGACGGTTTTCTCCGTGATACCGAGTGCCCGAGCGATGTGGCGGTTCGTCATGCCGTCGGCCAGCAGGGCGAGTACCTCAAGCTGGCGCGGTGTCAGGGCGCTGGAGGGAGACTTCTCGCCGGCCGGTTCACCGCCGCGATTGGTCGCCCCTCTCCCCTGAGGAGCGTGGGTGGTCCGAGCCTCTGCTCGTCGCGGACGCGGGCGCGTCGTCGTCGAGTCCTGAGCGACGGGGATATCTGTCTGCTGGTCGGTCAGAGGGTGTGTGCGGTCGCTATTTCGCGCAGCCATCCGTGTCGTCTTTCCCCCGTGGTCGAATGGATGGTCCCGCGCCCGGTCGGCTCCGATAGGAGGCCCCAGGCCCGGTAGTAACCACGCCGACTGTATCGAGATCGAACTCGGGAGGGGGCGGTAGTTGTCAAGAATTCGGAGGCAGGTAGCTGTCAAGATTTCGGAGGCAGGTTGGTCCGAGAATCTTTGATCAGTGTTCTTGCTGGTCGCGGCTGGGTGGGTTGATCCAGGCGGCGGTGGGCAGGGCGGCGGGTTCGGGATGGCGTTGGTAGGCGGCGGTCAGGACCTCGGCGCGGACGACGGCGTTGACGGCGTCGGTGTGTCCGTGGTGGACGTCGTGTGGAGTGTGCCAGGCGATCCCGGAGTGCCGGTGTGCGGTGTTGTACCAGGTGAAGAAGGTGCGACAGAAGGCGCGGGCCTGTTCGACGGTGTCGAAGCTGTCCGGGAAGTCGGGCCGGTACTTCAGCGTCTTGAAATGCGCTTCGCTGTAAGGGTTGTCGTTCGAGGTCCGCGGTCGTGAGTGGCTTTTCGTGACGCCGAGGTCGACGAGCAGGAACGCCACCGGTTTGGAGGCCGTCGAGGTGCCGTTGTCGGCGTGGATGGTCAGCGTGTTCTCGGCGGTAGACGGTCGCCGGGCCCTTGTCGACGTGGTCCGGATGGTTCAGCAGCGACCGCAGCGTGGCGCGTCCGGCCGGTGCCAACACCCCCGGCTGCGGCGCGGTGATCGCCCCGTCGATCACGGCGTCGACTCGCTCCCGCTGCTCGAGCTGCCGGTCGCGAGTTGCCCCAGCGGCGCGGAGAGTAAAGAGCGCCCCTACCTGCCCTGTTGAGTGACTCGTACTCCCGCAGGACCCGGGCTTTATGGGCGGCCGATTACGTTCGTGACCTGGCCTTCGCCGGCACCTCGGGATCGGGTGCCTTGCTGCTGGAACGCACCGGGCCGGGTCTCCTTGCCCGCCCTCAACTCAATATGTGAAGAGTAGGTCTTGCCTCATACGATCTTGGAAGAGAGGGTCTTCCTCAGTGTCGTGAAGCTTCGCAATTCCATGATCACTGATGTGGCCTCGCCCGTTGCCGCGGCCTCCACAGAGGGCGCCTACCCCGCGAAAAGCCAGGTCAACGACTCACCGTCCGAGAACGCAATGCCCCTGCGTCTTCTGCTGCCTACTGTCGCGCTCATCCCGGAGCCCGTCCCAGGGCTCGGCCGCCGGCCCGTCGACAGCAATAACCGTGCTTATGGGCCTGTCGGCGGGCGTCGGAGCATAGCGGGCGTCGAAGCATAGCGACAGCCAGTTGTGGGTCTTAAGTCCTATGTACGACCGACTTGACGGTCTGACAATCTGCCCGTGGTGGCAATCCAGCCACTCAGGAGGGCTGCGGAGTCGTGAGCGGCCCCCGGTGGTTGGGTTTTACGTCCCCGCACTGGTGCATTTGGTCAGACACACGTCGGGGCCGGGTGTGCGCCGTGCCGCCGGAGTGCGGCGATGCCGCCGCACGCACGGCCGAGGTGGTCGTCAGAACCGCCCAGAAATTTCAGCGAAAGAGGGAGCAGTGACGACCGAACTACAGCGGCCGGTGGACGACCCGATTGTCGTCGATGATCCCGAGGGCCTCTCGTTCCGGGTGGATCGCCGTGCCTACACCGACGACGACGTGGCCGCGCAGGAGATGGCCAAGATCTTCGATCGCTGCTGGTTGTACGTCGGGCACGAATCGGAGGTGCCCGAGCCGGGCTCCTACGTGTCACGCGACGTCGGCGGGCGCCCGGTGGTCATGGCGCACGGGTCCGACGGGGTGATCCGGGTGTTCGCCAACAGCTGCACTCACCGCGGGGCTCTGCTCTGCTCGCAGCCGGCCGGGCAGGTCAAATCGTTCCGGTGCCCGTATCACGACTGGACGTTCTCCAATAAGGGCGAACTGACCGGGGTTCCGATTCCGGACGGGTACGGGCCGGGCTTCCGGAAGGCGGACTTCGGCCTGGCGAACCACCGTAGTGACAGTTACCGCGGTTTCGTCTTCGTCACCTTCGATCCGAAGCAGCCGCGCACCCTGACCGAGTACCTGGCGGGAGCCACGGAGTACATCGATCTCGTCGCCGACCAGTCCGAGACCGGGATGGAGGTGATCCAAGGCGCGCAACTCCACGGGGCTCAGGCCAACTGGAAGCTCATGATGGAGAACAGCGTCGACATCTACCACTTCCGAGCACTGCACAAGCGCTACGTCAGCTACATGCAGTCGCTCGGGTCGGTGCCACCACGACGACGAGGTGGCTTCGGTCGCGCCCTCGGCCTGGGCCATGGAGCCAACGAGCTGCCGCCGGCCGCGGCCCGCCCGCTCGCCCACTGGACGCCGATGTTCGATCCCGAGCTCCGGCCGCGGATGGAAGCGACTGCCGCACGTTTCGTGGAGAAGTTCGGCGCCGAACGCGCCGAACGGATCACCGGCATGAATCGCGCGCTGATGATCTTCCCCAACTTGATGATCATCGACGCGATTGCGCTCACGATTCGCAAGATCGACCCGGTCGGCGCCGACCGGATGGCTATCACCTCGGTTGCGCTGGCCCCCAAGGACGAAGATCCGGAGATCCGGGAACTCCGCAAGAGTCACTACCTGACGTTCCTCGGTCCCGCCGGCTTCGCCACTCCCGACGACATCGAGATCGTCGAGTCGTGCCAGCGCGGTTATCTCAATCGCACGGTGCGCTACTCGGATCTGTCGCGCGGTATGAACAAGGAGATCCCCGAGACGACCGACGAGCTTCCTGCCCGCGAATTCTGGCGGCAGTGGGACCGGATGATGCACGGCGACGACGGTCACGTCGAGGTCGCTCACCAGGCCGAGTTGCAAGGGGCAGAAAAGAAATGACCAGCGAACTGATAGTCGACGATGCAGCCCAGGTGAGGCTGCACCACCGGGTGAGCCAGTTCCTTTTCCGTGAGGCTCGGCTGCTCGACGAGTGGCGTCTGCTCGAGTGGTACGACGAGATGCTGACCGACGACGTCCGCTACGTGGTGCCGGCCACCGACGTCCGCGGCGAGTCGGCCGGCGCGCTCGGGCTCATCGCCGACGATGCCGCCCGGCTTCGCCAGCGGATCGAGCAGATCCTCAATGGTGAGGTGTGGTGCGAGGACCCTCGGTCGCGAACGAATCGCGTGATCAGCAACGTGGAGATCCTGGCTGATCAGGGCAGCTACCTCGAGGTGGCGGCGAATGTCGTCGTATACCGCTTCGGGCACGGGCGCTCCGACGCCTACGTCGGAAAGTATCGGTTCGAACTCGTCCCCGAGGGCCAGTCGTTCCGGATCCGGAGGCGGGTCGTGGTGCTCGACCACGAGACGTTGTACGAGCACGGCAAGATCAGCATCGTCCTGTGATGGGCCGATGACAGCGGCCGGCCCTGACGGCTTCCCCACCGTCGCCGCCGCAGCCAAGCCGGGTCTCCCTCGCGAGGTCAGGGAGCCCGGGCTGGTCCTCGTCTTCGTGACGTCGTGACGTCGTGACGTTGACAACCGTTCGGCCCCAATATGGAGGAGTTGACCGATGAATGAGCCGTCTGCCCGGCGCGAGCGGGGTGAAGCCGTCTTCAAGGAGGTCTTCGGCCGCGAACCGCGCCCGGGTAACTACCCGGATTTCCTGCAGATCACAGTCGAACATTTGTTCGGTGAGATATGGGCCCGCCCGCACCTGAGCCTCGAGGAGCGCGAACTGGTCGCACTGACCGCGGTCGCGCTGGCTCGGACCGATTGGGAGTTGCGGGGCCACATCGGTGCCTCCCTGAACCTCGGGATGTCGCGGGAGAAGATCGTCGAAGTGATCATTCAGCTCGCCTACTACGGCGGCTGGCCGGTCGCCAACAACGGACTGCGCGTCGCCCAAGAGGTCTTCGCCGAGTTGGACAACGCCACCGGGAAGGGCGCGGATCATGACCAGTGAAGCGATTTCTCTCGAACCGGCGGAGAAGGTCGACCTGTGGCGCCAGCGGTACTTCGAGGCCCAGGCGGCCGCGGAAGAGTTCGTCCTGGGAGAGCACGGCGAAGAAGGCCTGGCCGGATGGATCGAGGCGAACTCCCGCATCACCGCGGACCTGCTGCGAGCGCAACGGCCCGACGGGGTATCGGCCACCGATCACTTCATGACCCGGATGCAACGTCAGCTCTTGCTGTACGACTCGGCAGTGTCCACCGAGCCTCAGCCCTCGGGCACCGTCCTGCGTAACGCCGACTGCGGGATCCTCCGGTACCGCAAAAAGGCTGCCCGCGCCGGCGTCGTCCTGACGTTCAAGTCACCGTGCGGGTACTGCCAGAAACTCCACACCGCCATCGCCTCCCGCTACGTGGAACCGGACGTTACGGTGTCGTGCGAACAGGCGGGCGACGGGTGCACCTGGCGCGCGGAATCTGCTCACGCTCCGGAGGACGCGGCCGAGTGACCGCACCGCGGACGAGCTGCTGATCGAACCGACAGCAGTACAGCTTCCCGCCGGTCGGCCGGGAACGGCGTTCAGCGGCGCCACCGACTCGGACATTTTTCGCGACGTCGCCGGACCCCCGGACCGAAACGTCTTCCAGCACTTCTCGCACCTGTCTATCGGAGTGATCAGGCATGCCTTTGTCGATGGTCGACAAAATGATCCGTCTCAACCTGATGGCCTTCCCGCGCCCCCTCAATGTGGCGCAGTTCTACCCGGCGCTTTCAACGTACAGCGTCGAGCAGCCTTTTTCGCTCGACGATTTTCGAGACGCGGTCGGTCACTTCTTCGACGAGAACCCGCTCTTTTCGAAGTGCCATTTGATCGAGCGAGAGTTCGAGAGTCCGGAAGAATTCCCGGTCGAATCCTTTCAGGGGATCGTGCTCGACGAGTACCCCAACTACTACGACGGCTTCCTGTTGATGTCCGTCACGTACAAGTCGGACCCCAACATCCAGGGGATTTTCACAGCCTTCCCCATGTCGATGCAGGACGGCTACAGGTGCTTCCGCTTCCACCAGGCGTTGATGAGCACCATGAAGGCGGGCGAGGACCGGTTCCACATCGCACAGGCGATAGCGGAGCTCCAACTGCAGACCGCTGACCTGGACCAGTACCTCCCCGCGAGGAAGCCGTCCGTTGATGAGAACGAAACCGTGCGCCTCATGCCCTGGACGCTTCGGGAGACCGTCGAGCCGGCTGGGAAGATCGGTTCATTTCTCGACGCGGTCAAGGCGGAGTTCCAGAAGAGGTCCAGCGAGAACCTTCTCGTGATGAAGAACGCCTCGTACGCCGCAAACCTTCCCTTCGGAAACCATCTCATGTTCCTGTTCGTTCCGCGCGAGGCGGTCGGTCGGAGCAGTGGTAATCAGATTCGCGACTACTACAAGGAGCTGGCGGCCGAAGCGGAGAAGGCCGTCGCGGAGTTGGAGAAGCCGGAGGACTTCGCACGAGCCGGCGCGGAGGTGTTTCCGTGGATAGGCACGCATCCCCGTCGATTCGGCGTCAACAACTACGGCGACGTCTCGCGGTACGACGGGTCGGACTTCCTTCCGGAAAAGGGAACCCTCGTGCAGTACCAGTGGCACATGCCCTACCTCGTCTCGCAGGGAGCGGCCACAGAAGGATCGGGAATGTACATGACCATTACCCTCAACGGTAAGGCGTTCCATTTCCTGACGCAGCGGCGGTAGGGAAAGACAAAGATCGTCACGTTGTCCTGCACGTGGAAGCGTCTCCCGTCGCTGACAGACGCGTTGCTCGAGGCGGGGGCGATCGTGCATGCGCGGACGATGCCGACTGAGCGTGCACCGGGATCGTTGTTCCCGTGGTACCTGCGCCTACGGAACAAGAACGTGGCTTCGGCGTGCGCCAGCCGGAACGATCACCAGGACCTGGCCCGCACCGCGGCCCTCGACCTCTGTATGGCCGTGGGCCGCCAACTCGGCATGACCCTAGACGGCAGCCGGTCGCCGGCCCACAACCGCGCGGCACTGCCGTTGGTTCAGTCACCGCCTCGTCAGCGGTGCGGTGACCGGGTCGGGTCCTTTCCTGGAGCGTGCGCGGATTCCGCGCGCCAGGGGAATCCGTCGCCCGTCTGTTCGCACGACAGCGTGACGTCCGGTTCGGTTCCACCCTGAATCGGTGCTCAGTCAGGACGGTGAAACACAACACCAGAAACAAGCAATAGCTTGAGTCGGGAGCAGCCATGAAGGTCGTCAAATCTTTTTACAGGATATACCTTCGAAAGACGGAACTCGAAGCGTGTAAAAAGTTCTACATGGCACTCCAGGGAGTGGACCGTCCGCACCACGAATTTTATTACGAGACGTTTAGGCTCGATATCGTAGGGATCGGAAGTGTTCTCCTGATCGCGGGAGACAAGGCTGACACTGAGCGGTTCGAGGCTACCAAGTTGACTTGTTTGGTGGATGACCTGGACGCCGTGCGCGCATATTTCATCGAGACCGGGGTCAAGATCATCGACGAGATCAAGGTGGTTCCTTCAGGGCGCAACTTGCGCGCCATGAGTCCGGACGGAACGATCGCCGAGTACGTCCAACATAGCGATGACTTCAAGCGCAAGATGGCTGGAAACGCCTACGATTGAAAATGCCGGATCGATCACGCTGATCCCCTCGAAGCGGGTGATCGGCGCGCGGTGCGACCGTTCCCATCGATCTCGTGCGCGACCTCCTGTTCACCTGAGTAGTTGTCCGCCTTCGCCTTCCGGAACAGGCTAGGTGCCGGTTGGTCATCGGCAGAATGTCCGCAACTTTGGAGCGACGAGCTCCCAATTCGGGGGATCAAATTCGTGACTACGCCTCTCACCCTCACACCGTCAGTTGAAACCGATTTCACCTCGGATCCGGAGCGCGAGGGTCAATGGCTTCGCACTCTGCCGGCCCAGCAGCAACCGCGCTGGAAGGACCACAGTCTGGCTGAACGGCTCAGCAGCGAACTCAGTGACGTACCCGGCCTGGTGACCTGGGACGAGGTACGCCATCTGCGGCTGCTCCTCGCCGAGGTCGCGGCCGGCGGACTGCAGATCCTGCAGGCGGGCGACTGCGCCGAGGACCCCGCGGATTGCGTTCCCGAGGTGCTCAGCCGCAAGGCCGGCATGATCAACGCGCTGGCCGGTGCGATGCAAGCCCGAACCGGCCTGTCCGTGGTGCGGGTGGGTCGGATCGCGGGTCAGTTCGCCAAGCCCCGCTCCGCCGACCTGGAGCGGCACGGAGAGCTCGAAATACCGGTGTTCCGCGGCCACTTGGTCAACGATCCGCAGCCCGATCCGCAGCTGCGCCAGCCGGATCCGGCGCGCCTGCTCACCGGCTACCGGGCCGCTCATGCCGGAACGGAATTCCTGCGCCGACTCGGCGGCGCCTGGGGTCTGCCGGCCGCGGCACCCGTGTGGACGAGTCACGAGGCCCTTGTGCTGGACTATGAGCTGCCGTTGCTGCGTCGTGGCCGGCAAGGCTTGCTGCTGTCCTCGACGCACTGGCCGTGGATCGGGGACCGCACCCGCCAGCTGGACGGTGCACACGTGCAGCTGCTGGCCCGGGTCCAGAATCCGGTGGCCTGCAAGGTCGGTCCGACGATGACGCCCGCCGAGCTGACTCAACTCTGTTCGGTCCTGGACCCGGCTCGTACGCCCGGCCGACTGACGCTCATCTCCCGGATGGGCGCGGATCGGGTCGCGGAGTGGCTGCCACCGTTGATGGCCGCTGTCCGCGAGGCGGGGCATCCGGTCATCTGGCTGTGCGATCCGATGCACGGCAACACTCAGCGCGGCCCCTTAGGCCGCAAGACCCGCCTGCTGACCAGCATCAAGCACGAAGTGGAGATCTTCCAAGAGGCGGCCGCCGCAGAGCACGTGGTCGCAGGGGGGCTGCACCTGGAAGCCACGCCGGAGACCGTCGTTGAATGTGTGGCGGACGAGTCACATCTCGACGACCTCCTCGACCCACTGTGCTACACCACCCTCTGCGACCCGCGCCTCAACATCGACCAGGCCGTGGCAGTCGTGTCGGCCTGGCGTCGTTGAGCGACGCGACCACCGTCCAAAGAACGACGACCGGCCGCTGGACACCTTTTGCGATCAAGGTCTGGTCGGTAGCGGTGGAGACGGACCTGCTCCGGTGAGGTAGCCGTCGACCAGACGGGTGCGGTAGCGCATGCGTCTGAGGCGGTTCTTCACCGCGGCGGCGAGTTCGCCGGCGGTGCGGGCGGCGATCGTAGATCAGCCGGGAGCGGTCGCCGGGCCGACAGCAGCACAGCCCGGCGACCGACACCCGTACCGTGCCCTTGGCGGTCACCTTCACCACCGGTGTTTCGCCTTTCGGTGCCCAGGTGGTGGTCTAGCGCGCCTTTGTCCCGCGTCATCCAGGTCGGTACGACCGTGGGCACCCCGCTTGCCCTACATATCCCCTGAGCAGAGCCTGGCCAACGCTGTCGGCCCTGCCGCCGACGTCTACGCCCTCGCCTGCGCTCTCCACGAGCCGACGTCTACGCCTTTGCCTGCGTGCTCCACGAACTGCTCACCGGCAAGTCGTCGTTCACCCCCGACGGCATCCGCTCCCACATGTGGCACCACGTCCACACCCCGGCCCCCCTCCGTACCCCGCGCCCGGACGTGCCGGCCGACTACGACGCCCTCCTGCCCTTCGTCCACGCCTCCGCCGGCACCCCGACAGCGGTCGACGAGGGGCGTCCTGGACCCACGACAGCCGTTCCTACGACCCTTCGGGGCCGGGAGCACAGCCCTGGTGGCACCGCGTCGTACACACCCGCAGTCGTGGTTCCCACGCCGTTCGCGCCCCCACCGGCAGCCGTATCGCAGGGCCGGCGACCGGCCCGCCGCACTGACCGACGCAGAGGCCGACGCGGTATCCGACCGGGCAGCGAGGCTGGCCAAGGCTCTTCCCTGATCGGCAGTTGCGCCGAAGCCCGTACGGGCTCCAGACCGCCGTGGGGTCCACGGGTTTCTGGGAGTACGGCTCGCGAAGGAGGTCGGCGTGGACCTCCGTGTGTACCTCGTTGCGCGCCTGGCTCAGGGCGGGGCCGCCGACGTAGCGCTGGGTGCGGGCGTGTCCGACGGGTCCGATGAGGCTGAGTCGGCGCAGAGTCCGGGGGCCGGCGAGGGCCTGGTCGCGGGTCAGGGACTCTTCGGCCTGACAGGCGGTGCGGCGGAGGTGGCCGTGGGCGGCGGCGTAGAGGGCGGAGAGGGTGCGCACAGGCCGTCACCGGAGATCAGGCCGGAGCGGTGGTCGGCTTCGCTGACGGCTGCCAGGTGTGGGAAGCGGTACTCGGTGCGGCTGCGGTGGACCTGCCTGGGCCGCAGGCCCGTGTCGGGGTAGGTGGGCCGCGACCCCTGACCCGTACGCCGCCCTGATGGCCCACATCGGCCGCTGGAACCACGTGGAACGCACCCCCGCCGACATCGAGGCCGACGTCCGAACCGCCGCGCCGCCGGGAAGGAACCGTCGCCGGACCGGACATCACCGCCGATGCCACCGGCCTGACGCTTTTCGCGACGGTGCGGCGCGCTGACGAGCCAGGGTGATCCCCGCAGCCGGCATCGCGGGCCTCCCTGACGCGGCATCGGTCGTCAGTCGAGGCCTTCGATGATGCGGAAGTCGCGCACGACGGCGTCAGCAAGTACGACCAGCGCCTCCTGGTAGGCCGCACTCTCGCGTGCGGCGACCGCCTGTTCGAAGCTGTCGAACTCGATCAGGACGGTGCGCTCGGCGATTCCGGCGTCGTGCGCGACGACCCGGCTGCCGAGGGAGAGCGTCCGCCCGCCCGCGGCGTCGATGGCTGGACCGGTCAGCTTGTCGTAGGCAGCCACCTTCTCGGGGTCTGCGATGGAGCGGTAGACGCTGACCCAGTAGCCCTTGGCCACGGTGCCTCCTGTGTTCGGAATTGATGATCAGAAACATGCTCAGATCCATGGCCGGCGCGCTGTGGGTCGGCGAGCCGACGGAGCCGGCATCGAAGTCGGACGGCCTCGATCAACCGGCTGGGGCTGCGATCGGACTGGTCTCGGGTGGGCGTCGGCGGGCGAGGACGAGCCGGATTTCCGAAGCGCTCGGCGATGCTAGCGTGTCGGAAATCGAAGCGTCAATCATGGAGAGCTGGACATCGCGACATGCCAACACCCAGACCTGGCAAGCCTGTTCGCGGCTCGACCACCGGCCGCCCCCTCATGGCCGCACTCGATCTGTTCGGGCGGCGGTGGAGTCTGCGCATCCTGTGGGAGCTTCGCGCGGGTCCGCTTGGATTCCGCCCCTTGCAGAAGCGGTGCGACGACATGTCCTCCAGCGTGATGCGGCAGCGCCTGACCGAACTGCTGGACGCCCAGGTGATTCACCAACTACCGGACAGCCGCTACGAGCTCACCCCGCTGGGACAGGAGGCGCGCCACACCCTGAACCCCCTCGCCCGCTGGGCGGAACGCTGGGCGGCCACGATCGACCCGCAAGGGGCGGACCACACCGACGACCAGTCCGCCGGCCGCGTCCCACATCCGGACACCGTGGGCGACGGGACGCCGAAGAGGGACTCCGCGGACTGACGCCCCGCCCCGCCCCGCCTCGGATCGGAGGCGGGGCGGCCCGGCCGTTCCCGTGGACCCGCGACCGCTCGTGCACGCCGAGCTCGGCCGCCGCCACCTGCTTGTTCGTCCCGCCCTCCGCGCACCGCAGCACGCATCTTCGCGCGCAGGGCCGGGAACTGCGCGGTCTTCGCCCGCCTCGACCAGCGCGTCAGCTCGGCCCGCTCAGCCTCGCTGAGTACCAGCTCAGCCTGGCGCAGCCCTGGCCGCGGCAGGTCCATCAGCCCTTCGAGCCGATGGACAGCGAACCGCGCACGCCCCTTCCTCACCGTCTCTGCGGTCACCTTCAGGCCACAGACTCAAGCCCGCGATCTCTGGCGCGTCACACTGGCCTCAAGCCGTCTGGAGGAAGGGGTAGTCGGTGTAGCCCTCGGCACCCTGTGTGTAGAACAGTTCCGACCGCAGCTCGTTCTCGGGATGCCCGCCCTGCCAGCGCTCGACCAGGTCCGGGTTGGCTATCAGGGCCCGGCCCACGACCACGGCGTCGGCGTGGTCGGCCTCGATCCGCTCCATCGCCTCCTCGCGGGTGGTCTGCCAGAGGAAGGCGCTGTTGACGATCAGCTTGCCGCCGAAGCGCTGTCGCAGCTCCTGCACCAGCTTGCCGCCCGGCTCTTTGTGCAGGACGGACAGGTAGGCCAGGCCCAGCGGGCACAGCTGGTCCATCAGGGTGCCGTAGGTGGCCAGGACGTCGTCCCGGTCGGTCTCGAAGACACCCTGGCGGAGGATCTCGGAGGTCATCTCCGGCGAGATCCGCAGCCCGACCCGCTCGGCACCCACGGCCTCGGCGACCGCCGTGACGACCTCGACGACGAAGCGAGCCCGGTTCTCGGGGGAGCCACCGTACTCATCGGTGCGCTGGTTGGCCCCGGGGTAGAGGAACTGGTGCAGCAGGTAGCCGTTGGCGCCGTGGAGTTCCACGCCGTCCGCTCCCGCTTCGACGGCCCGGCGGGCCGCTGCGACGAAGTCCTCCTGGGCCTGACGTATCTCGGCGGTGGTCATCGCTTCCGGCACGGCGAAGGGCTGCTCGCCCTTCTCCGTGAACACCTCGGCGTCGATGGCGATCGCGCTGGGGGCGAGGATGCGGCGGCCGCCGTTGATGTCGGGGTGTGTGCCACGGCCGGCGTGCTGGATCTGCATGACGATGCAGCCGCCCTCGGCGTGCACCGCCTCGAACACCTTCTGCCAGCCGGCCGCCTGCTCGTCGGTGGCGATGCCCGGCCCGCCGACCCATCCCTGCGACGCGTGGTCGGGGTAGGTGCCCTCGGTGATGATCATTCCGACGCTCGCCCGCTGCCGGTAGTACTCGACCATCAGGTCCCCGGGGACGCCGGAGGAACCAGCCCGCACCCGGGTCAGCGGTGCCATGACGATGCGGTTGGCGAGCGTCATCTTCCCGAGGGAGACCGGAGAGAAAAGCGACGGATCAGGCGATGGTTCCGATGTGTTGACAGACATGGGTCTCCTGGCAAATTTCAGTGAATAACGGGATGAAGGCCATCCGTTCCGCCATTGGAGCGGGTCGCGCGCACGTCGCGCAGCAGGATCGGTGCGAAGACCAGGAACAGGGCGAGGACGGGCAGGTTGATCAGGAAGACCGAGCCCCGCCAGAACCGTTCGAGCAGGAATCCCCGGTCGAGGGACTGGTCTCGCGCGGCTCACCGGGGCGGCCCGGGCTCACCGATGCCCAATTCGCCGTTCCGGAATGCGAGGTGGCCAAGGGTTTCGCGTGCGCGGTCGGGTGCGCGTGCGTGGTCGGGTTCAGAGGCTGATTGCGGGTGCGGTCCTTCGCAGCCACAGGTCGAGCGAGAGGACGAGCTCGATGGCTGAGCGTCCGGTGTTCGCGTGCTCGCCCTCGGGTGGGGAAACGGCGCGGCGGACGGCGTCCCGGTCGAGGAGCTGATGCACCGGGGCCGTGGAGTCGGCGACGATGTCCGCAAGGGTCCGGCGGAGTTCCGACATGTAGGCGGGGCTCTGCGTGACGGCGTAACTGGCCTTCTTGCGCTGGATGATGGCGTCGGGCACCAAGTCCCGCGCGGCCAGGCGGAGCAGGCTCTTCTCGCGCCCGTCGAAGGACTTCATCGACCAGGGGATGTTGAACGCGTACTGCACGAGCCGGTGGTCGCAGAACGGCACGCGCACTTCGAGGCCGACGGCCATGCTCATCCTGTCCTTCCGGTCGAGCATCTCCGGAAGCCAGCGGGTGATGTGCATATAGCCGATCTCCCGCATTCTGCGTTCCAGGCGGCTTTCGCCCGGCAGCCTGGGCACCTCGGCCAGCGCTTCCTGGTAGGCGTTCTTGGCGTGCGCTTCCATGTCGAGCTCGGCCCGCAGCTCCGGCGAGAGCAGGGTGAGGCGACTGGTGGCGGGGTCCGCCAGGCTGAAGGTTTCGAGGCCCGCCCACGGGAACTGCTCGGCGTTCACGGCCTCGGGCCGGTGGAACCACGGGTAACCGCCGAAGAATTCGTCGGCGCCCTCGCCGGAGAGGGCGACGGTCGACTTGCCCCGGATGGCTTGGAACAGCAGGTACAGGGAGGTGTCGAGATCGCCCCAGCCGGTCGGGACGTCGCGCGCGGCCGCGACGGCCGCACGGGTGCCCGGATCCATCAACTCGGCCTCTTTCAGGACGAGGTCTGCATGGTCCGTGCCGACCTGGGCGGCGAGCAGCCGGGCGTACGGAGGGTCGGGCTCTCCGCGCAGTTCCGAGGCCTCGAACTCCACCTCGCTTTCGAAGTCCACAGCGAAGGACGGGATACGGGCGCCCTGCGCCTGCATGGCGCGGGCCGCGATGGACGTGATGAGACTGGAGTCCAGGCCGCCGGAGAGCAGGACGCACTGCGGTACGTCGGCGACGAGCTGCCTGCGGGTGGCGTCCTCCAGAAGGTCGCGGACCGTTGCGACCGTGGCGTCCAGGCTGTCGGTGTGTTCCTGTGCGGTGACCGACCAGTACCGGTGGACCCGGCTCCCGGTGTCACGAATGCGTACGAACGTGCCCGGTTCGACCTCGTGCAGATGTGTGTAAGGGGTCTTTCCTGGCGTCCTGGTCAGCGAGAAGATCTCGCGCAGGCCGTCGATGCCGACGTCGCCACGGACGTCAGGGTGCGCGAGGATGGCTTTGGGCTCGGAGCCGAACAGCGCGCCCGCCGGGGTCGGTTGCCAGTAGAGGGGCTTGACGCCGAGCCGGTCGCGCACCAGCAGCAGTTCTTCCGTCCGCCCGTCCCACAGGGCGAAGGCGAACATGCCGTTGAGGCGATCGACGAATGCGTCGCCCCACTGTAAATACGCGCACAGGACGACTTCGGTGTCGCTCCTCGTCTCGAAACGATGTCCCTGCTGTATGAGCTCGGTGCGCAGTTCCTGAAAGTTGTAGATCTCGCCGCTGTACGAGAGCGCGACCGTGGCCGCGGCGCCGTGGCCGGCGACATCGCGCACCATGGGCTGACGGCCGCCGGGCAGATCGATGATCGCCAGGCGCCGGTGCCCCAGGAGGGCGTGCCGGCCCTGCCAGATGTCACCGGCGTCCGGCCCCCGGCAGCTCATCGTCTCGGTCATCGCGGCCACGGCCGTCCGGTCCGCCGCGCCGAGGTCCCGGTCGAATCGAACTAACCCGGCAACACCGCACATGAGTTGTCCTTCTGTAGGGCGAGTACTAGATCGTGAAGAGGATGTGTCCTGCACCGGCTCCCGGTCAACCGCTAGTCAGCTTCCGGTCAACCGCTAGTCAGCGGCCGGGGCAGACGACTTCGATCCGGCCGCCTGGGCCCACCGTGACCTCGGCCCGCTCGGTCGCCGGCTCGTCACGCCGCAGGGCATGCGGGGAGCCGCACAGCGGGCACCGGCAGGGATCGTCCTCGCAGGGGCCGCCGGCGCCAGACACCGTGCACGGTCGCAGAGTTCGGGAGCGTCCGGTGCTCGCCGGTAGTCCTCTTCGAGTCGCTCGGCGGACGGCCGGGCGCCGGGTTTGTGTCCTGCGGGCCCCGAAGATCTCTGCCACAGCGCCACGACCTGGACGGGGCCCTCACCGGGCGGATCTGCAGGCGCATGAACGCCGGGCAGGTCCCTGCTCGCGCATGGCCGCGATGTCGTCGGTCTCGAGTCATCCACGGCGGCTGCCTCGCGTGGTCTCGTCGTCTTCGCCCTCTGTGGGGCATCCGGGTGGCGGCCCTCCCGTGCAGGGAACCGCCGCCACCCCGGCTCTCCCCGACCCGTCCCGGAGCAGGAGGTCCCTCATCCTGCCGGTCAGGTGAGCGGCCGGTGCAGCTGCGGGCGGTTTCTCCCAGGACCTGGCACCCGCACCTGCGCAGGCGTCCCGCCCGACGGTCCGGGCGCCGGTTTCACGGCCCGGCGTCTTCTTGCGGGGCGGGGGCGAGTTCCCAGCGGGCCCACCTCTTGCGGGCCGCGTCCGCCGAGAGGCCGAACGGTTCGCCGATGGCCGCCCAGGAGGCGCCGGCTGCGCGTTCCTGGCGCGCCCGGCGCCGCACCGGCCTGCGGCCGATCCCGCGCTACTGGGCGGCCGGCGCCGGCACGAGCCCCGCCTCCGCCAGCCTGGCGAGCACCGCCTCGCTCAGCGCCTGCGCGGCGGACAGCGGCCGGACGAAGACGCTGAACTCCTTGATCCGGCCGTCGTCCCCGAAGTGCAGCTGATCGATCCCGTGGATCTCCGTGCCGCCCACGGTGCCGCGGAAGACCAGCACCTCCGAGGGAGCCTCGGTGCCGTCGGCGCTCGTCGCAGCGGCGCCGGTGTACTGGGCGACGTAACGGAAGTCCTCGAAGGTGTGAAACAGGACGTCGAAGAGGGCGAGGATCATCTGCTTGTCCTCGAGGGGCTTGAGCTTCGCGAGGCTGTAGAGGAGGCAGTCGTCGGCGAACAGGTCGTCCAGAGCCGCGAGTTCACCCTGCTCGATGGCGGCTCGGAAACGCTCGGCGGTGGTCTTGGCGGTCACGGCTCATCCTCCACGTACGGACGCGTACCACTTCATGACGGACGCGTACTACCCATGAATATGACTACTGCTCACGAGTATTGATCACCGCGGAGTCCGGCAACAGAGGAGCGCAGGGTTCCGCAACGGTGGACGAGTGGAGCAGGGCGGCCGATGGCGCTACGGCGTGTGGTGCCGGCGACGTTGCTCGAAGGGGAGCCGAGCGGCTACGAGTTGGCGAAGTCCGGTAGATGTCGAAGGCCCGCAACTCCTCGGGGAGTTGCGGGCCTTCACCCTGTCCGCCCGTCTGCGGGCCCGGCGCCCTCAGACCGCCTTGCGCGGCAGTCGCAGGCTCAGCAGCACCGTCAGCGCGATCGTGCCCAGCTGGACGAGCAGCGTGATCAGCAGGGCGTCCCGCATCCCCGAGCCGGGCAGCAGCGCGAGGAAGAGCGAGCCGAGCGTCGCCACCCCGAGCGCCAGGGCCGACTGCTGGGTGGTGATCATGACGCCGCTGCCCACACCGGCCCGGTGCGCGGGCACGTCCGAGAGCACGATGCGGAAGAGCACCGGCTGTTGCAGTGACGTGCCGAGTCCGGCGAGCGCGACCCCGGGGGCCAGGTCCGCGATGCCGAGCCCCGGCCAGTTCCGCCAGACCGCCCCCGCGACCAGCGCGACTCCCACCGCCTGGAGCAGCCCGCCGGCCGTCACGACCCGGCTGCCGAACCGTGCGGTCAGCCGCGGTCCCGCGAGGGAGCCGAAGAAGAAGAGCACCGCCATCGGCATCAGGGCGAGCCCCGCCTCGACGGGCCCCATCCGCAGCCCCTGCTGCAGCACCACGGCGAACATGAACATAAAGCCGCTGAAGCCGAGCATGAGCGGCAGGATCAGTGCAAGGCCCCTGCGCAGCGGTACCGATTGGAACAGGCTCGGCGGTACCAGCGGAGTCCGGCCCGCCCGGTCGGCGCGCAGCTCGACCCGGCAGAAGGCGGCCACGGAGACCGGGAACAGCGCCAGCATGACCCAGGTCCACACCGGCCAGCCCGCCGCCCGGCCCTCGGTCAGCGGCAGCAGCAGGGTGACCAGGGAGGCGGCGAGCAGCAGCGTGCCCGGTACGTCCACCGACGCGGGCTGTGCGCTGCGGGTCTCCGGGACGGAGCGCGCCGCGAGGATCAGACCGAGCAGGGCGACCGGCACGTTCACCAGGAACACTGAACGCCAGCTCATGCCCGCGATGTCGGCCGCGACGAGTACACCGCCGAGGATCTGCCCGGCCACCATGGAGAGCCCGGTCGTGGCACCGTAAAGACCCATCGCCCGTGCCTTGCGCGCACCTTGGGTGGTGGACTGGATGGTGGCGAGCACCTGCGGCAGCATCAGCGCGGCCGCGGCGCCCTGGGCGACCCGGGCCACGACCAGCGTCCAGGCGTCGGGGGCCAGACCGCAAGCGAGCGAGGTGAGGCCGAAGGCGGCCATGCCGGTCAGGAAGAGCCGGCGGCGTCCGACCGTGTCGCCGAGGCGGCCGCCCAGGACGAGGAGTACGGCGTACGCGACGCCATAGCCCGCGACGACGAGTTCGAGCAGGGCGGGGCCCGCCTGGAGATCCTGGTCGATGGCGGGCAGGGCGACGTTGACGATGAAGAAGTCGATGAGCGGCAGCGCGGCGCCGAGCAGCACGGTGAACAGCCCGAGCGGGCTTAACTCGCGTGCTGCGGTGGTCTGTTCACCCGGACGGACAGGGGTGGTGGGAAGGAAGACGGGAGGACGGGGCGACGCAGTCGATTCACTCACGACTCTACGATCCTCGCCTCGTTAGCCTGGTACCAGAGTGTCTCCAGAGCGTCTCTATCCTGGTATGAGAAGTACCTGGCAACCGGCTGAGGCATACGGCACCCTGAGGGTATGACGACGGTGACGCCCAGTCCGGTGAGCGTGTCCCAGGCCGCTGCGCGCAGCCCTCGGGCCAGCGGGAACGGGGCGGGTGTCGAGGTCGAGGCGCCCGAACTCGCCGCCCGCAGGGCCGAGTTGGCGTCCTTCCTGCGAAGCCGTCGCGAGCGCATCACCCCCGCGCAGGTGGGCCTGCCGCCGGGCCGCAGGCGCCGCACACCGGGGCTGCGCCGCGAGGAGGTCGCCCAGCTCGCCGTGGTCGGGGTCACCTGGTACACCTGGCTCGAGCAGGCCCGGGACATCCAGGTCTCCGGACAGGTCGCCGACTCGATCGCCAGGGCGCTGCTCCTCGACTCGGCCGAGCGCACCCATCTGTTCGCGCTCGCCGGTGTGGCCGATCCGCGTGCCGACCCGCAGTGTCCGGCGCTTTCGCCCGCGATCGAGACGATGCTGCGCCAGCTCGAGCCCTATCCGGCCGCGGTGATCAACAGCCGCTTCGACGTGCTGGCGTACAACCGCACGTACGGCAGACTCATCATCGACCTCGACCGCGTCCCGCTGGAGGACCGTAACTTACTGGTGCTCAGCTTCCTCTACCCTGCCTGGCGCAAGGGCTTCGTCGACCAGGAGACGGTGACCAAGACGGTGACCAAGGTGGTGGCGAAGTACCGCGCGGCGATGGTCGAGCACATGACCGACCCGCTGTGGAAGGGCCTGGTGGCGCGGCTGCAGCGGGAGTCGCCGGAGTTCTGCGAGGTGTGGGACCGGCACGAGGTGCTGCAGCCGGACCAGCCCACCACCAAGTTCCTCACCACCGACCTGGGCCTGATGACCTTCGACTACACCCGGCTGTGGCTGGGCCCGCGTATCGGACCGCAGCTGGTGACGTACACACCGTCGGACGAGGCCACCCGGGAGCGGATGATCACGCTGTACGAGCGAGTGCGCGGCGCGGACTGAGGCCGCGCCACCGGTCGCGGGCGCCGGCTACTGGCCGGGCTGGGGTGGCTGTTGGGGCGGCCGTTGGGGCTGCTGCGGGGGCTGGGGGGTACTGGCCGGGAGCCTGCGGGTACTGGTCATGATCCCCGCCGTCGATCAGGACAGCTACGTTGGCCGAGGTGAACGCCACGTCGATCCGGCGTCGCGCCATGCCCGGTACCGGGTACTCCACGCGGTAGCGCAGGCCGGCCGCACACAGGAGGCGTCGGACCAGCAGTTCGGCAGCCATGGGGCCGAGCGCTGCCGCACCGATTCCGCCTGCCGAGCCGTACCACCGATGCAGGCAGCACGTTCAGTCGCTTGGTTCAGGCGGCGGTCGTAGGAGGAGACGATGAATCCGTCACCGCCGCGCGGACGCCTGCGCCAGGCACTGCTGCATGTCGGTGAGAGGAAGGACGTACCCGAGGCTTACCTCGGTGCGGCAGTTGCGGCCGCGCTGCGCGAACTGGCTTCGGAGGTGCTGGGTGAGCGCTCGCGCGTCGAGCTGGTCACCGTTGGTGCAGAGGGCCACCCTTGGGGGCGAAGTCTGGGTCTTCGGTTGGCGGACTATGACGTAGGGCTGTCGGACCTGCTCTTGTGCGCGGACCAGTGCGATCTTCCGCCCCAGGTGCAGGAGAGCTGCCCGACTCTGAGCCAGGAAGAGTGGGAGGCCGTACTGCTGGTCTCCAAGATCGTCTTCATGTCCTTGGAGTCGGAGCCCGAGCCTCTCCCTGACTCTGTGCCCGATGGTGCCGGACGGCCTCCGGAGCGCACCGCGAGACCGGCCCGGTCGGGAGCGAGAGAGTGGTTCTGCCAGGCGCTGGCTGCCCTTTCCGAACGCGCGGACCTGCACCAGGACCAACTCACCGCCCGCTTGCGGACCTCGCTCCTGGAATTCGCGTCGGAGACTCCCGACAACAAGGACGCCGCTCAACGCATCGCGGTACTGCGCACGGGGAAGCGGCAGCAAGAGTCGCGGTTGTGCGTCAGCCGCTCGGGGGTCGCCTTCGCTCAGGTAGTGCTGAGCGCCATTGGCTGTCCGGTCCCCAGCTGTGTGCTGGAGGAGTTCCCGGACCTGACCCAGGACGAGTGGGATGCCGTCCTCCAAGTCACCGGGCTGACCCTCTTGGCATTTGAGGGCGAGTCGGCGAGCGAGGAGGGGTAGGGAGGGCGTGCACACGCCTCGACCGGTGCCTCACGGTGCCGCCCTTGCGGAGTGCCCTTCCTGCCGCTGACGTGGCCCCGTTGATGATGGTGTAGATCTGCAGTGCGATCGACACCAGAGGGATGGGGATATGGCCGGGGACCAGGGGCACAACGCCGACGCCGAGAACGCCGACGCCGAGAGCGCCGACGCCGAGAGCGCCGACGCCGAGAACGGCAACGCCGAGAAGAAGAGCCAGTTCACGTGGTCGGACTGGATCGAGGGGGCGTTGCTGCTGGTGACAGGTGTCTCGTTCGTGCTGTGGTTGATGAAGTAGGCGGCTGCTTGAGCGGTTGTCGGCGACGTGGGTCAGGCATCCGCGGCGGCCGGTCGGGGGCGCGGGCTCTGGGCGTCGGAGGCCGCGCGCTGGTTGTGGCGGGTGCGGTTCTCCAGACGGCCTGCCCACAGGGTGCCCAGGAGACCGGCTGTGCCCAGGGCCGCGCCGATCCATGCCACCGAGGCGAAGCCGAAGCCGGCGTTGATGGCCATGCCGCCCAGCAGGGGGGCGAGGGTGTTGCCGACGTTGAAGGCCGAGGTGTTGGTGGCTCCGGTCAGGGTGGGGGCGCCCGGTGCCAGGACGAACACGCGTGACTGCAGCGCGGGGTTGGTCAGGTAGCCGGTCAGGCCGAGGAAGAAGACCAGGACGACGGTGACGGTCGCGTTCCGTGCGAAGACCGCGAGCAGGGCGGAGGCGAGGACCAGGCCGCCAAGTCCCAGGCAGAGCGTGCGGATCGGCCGGGTGCCGGCGGTGCGGCCGCCGACCGTCATGCCGATCAGACCGCCGACGCCGAAGAGCGCGAGGACCGCGGGGACCCGGCTCGCGGGCAGTCCACTCTCCTCGGTCAGGACGGCGGCGAGGTAGCTGAAGGTCACGATGACGGCGCCGAAGCCGAACGCGGTGATGGCGTACGACAGCCACAGCTGCGGCCGGGCCATGGCGCGCAGCTCCGACCGGACCGTACGGGGCGCCTGGGCCGTCTCCTTGCCGCCGGGGGTGGCGAGCAGTGCGGCCACCGCGCTGATCAGCGTGAGTACGGCGACGCCCCAGAACGCCGCGCGCCAGCCCGCGAACTGGCTCAGCACGGTGCCGGCGGGGACGCCCACGATGGTGGCCAGGGTCAGACCGCCGGCGACGACGGCGACGGCCTTGCTCTTTGCGGCGTCCGGGACCATGCCCACGGCGGCCGCCACGGCGACGCCCCAGAATCCGGCGTAGGCCAGGGCGCTGACGATGCGGGTGGCGAACACCATGCCGTAATCGGGCGCTGTCGCGCCGGCCACGTGCGCCGCGATGAAGACGGCCTGGAGCGCCACCAGGGCCGTGCGGCGCGGCCACTTCAGGGTGGCGACGGCCAGCAGTGGTGCGCCGACGACCATGCCGATCGCGAAAGCGGAGATCAGCAGCCCGGCGTCGGGTATGGAGACGCCCAGGTCGCGAGCCATGTCCGGCAGCAGGCCGGAGAGCATGAACTCCGAGGTGCCCTGGGTGAAGATGCCCAAGCCGAGGACGTAGACGGCGATTGGCACGGGGCCGGGTCCTTTCCTGCGGTGGTGCGTGAGCCTGTGTGTGCTGCGTGAGTCTTCGGTGGTGCGTGAGCCGCTGTGTGGTGCGTGAGCCTGTGGTGGCGGTAGCCCTGTGGTGGCGGCGGTGGCCCTGCGGCCCTTGCTGGTGTCGCCGTCCGGGACGCTAGCAGGTATTGGACCGATCGATCCAATACTGCTGAAGGTGAGTGCGGTCCGCGCGCGGCGAGGGTGCGGACGGGAAGGCATGGATTTGCGGAGGCAATGGCATGACGTCGGGTCGATGGCGGCGTTCCTCCGCCGGCGCCGCCGTGGTCGTGCCGCCTCAACACACCTTTCGCCCTCGCGCCACTGGGCAAACGGGTGACCGTGTGCCGGCTCCCGTGACCCGGGCGGGGGGAGGTCTCGTTGCCCTCCCCGAGAGGGCGGCGAACGGAGCCGCGGCGGGTGCGCCGCCATCGACGTCCAAGGGAGTGCCATACGGGTTCGCAAGGGGATTTGCCGAGGTCAGGCGGCCTGCTCAGGAATGTTCGTGGGGCGCCTTCCGGTGTACGCCGAAGGGGCGGCGAAGGGCTTCGCCGTCGACCTCGAAGAGTGCTGGAGGGTCGCGTCGAAAACGTCGGCGCGGGCCTGCGGGAGGCTTCCTCCGTGGTCCGACACGGGGTGCGTAGTGGGGTGAAATACCAGAATGACTACTCTCGGTGTGCGCATACTCTCGATAAGTAGTCAAGTCAGGTCTCCCATCTACATGTAATAGAAGGATCAAGGGTTCCATGCGCAAACTTCAGCAAGTCGCGATCGTCGTCGCCGCGGTCGGCGCTCTGTCCACCTTCGGCGCGGGCGTCAGCCTCGCCGACGGTGGCCCGCAGGTCACCGCCTGGGCCGTTTCGCAGTCCGCGGCAGGTGCCAGTGCGCAGGGTGGGCACGGCGGCTACGGCCACCAGGCCGCTCCGCAGGCCGCCACTCCCCAGGCGCCCGCTCCGCAGGCCGCTCCGCAGCCGGCCCCCCAGGCCCCTGCGCCGCAGGCCGCCCCGCAGCCGGCTCCCGCGCCCGCCCCGCAGGCCGCCCCGCAGCCGGCCCCGCAGCCGGCCCCGCAGGCTGTTGCTCCGCAGGCCCCCGCCCCGCAGGCGGCCCCGCAGCCGGCTCCCCAGGCCCCTGCGCCGCAGGCCGCCCCGCAGCCGGAGCCGCAGTGGGAGAAGGACAAGGACAAGGACAAGGGCGACAAGCACATCGACCTCAAGCAGATGACCTCGTGCCGGTCGCATGACCTGAACGTCGACGTCCTCGGCCAGGTCGGCCTGCTGAACGGCGCGCTGGGCAACGCCCTCAACGGCGAGGGCGACCCGGGTGCGCAGCGCACCAAGCAGGGTTCGAGCATGGGCTGCAACAACAACGCCTTCGGCAAGTAATGGGAAGGGGCCCCGGTGCCCGAGCCACGCGCTCGGCGCCGGGGCCTTTTTTCCGACCTCCTCCAAGGTCCGGGCGCGGCCGGTTCACGGCGCAGGGCGCCCGGGCATCGATCACAAAGGAACGCGGTACATGTTCAGTGGGAAGAAGATCGCAGTCGTCTCGGCGCTCCTGGGCGGCCTCGCCATCACCGGCGCCGGTGGCACCCAGGCGTACGCCGAGGTCGCCACGGGCGGCTGCGAGCACACCGCCCTGGGCCACGGCACCTGCGTCGACAAGCGCCAGGACATCTACACCACCAAGGACGGCAGGCGCGTCATCCAGCAGCGCAAGAGCTGCGCGTCGACCGTCCGCCAGCACGTGGTGTGGCCCGAGAACGGCCTGCTGAACAACGAGAGCACGAGGGTCGGTCCGGTCGTGGACTGCTCCAACCGGGTGCCGGCGCCCAGGAACTTCAAGCTGCCCCACCTCGGCTTCTGAGTCCTGGGCGGTGGGGTGGACGAGCGGGTCCGGTCGATCCCGGGCCTGATGGATCCCGGGCCCGGTTCCGCGGTTGCCCGGCGACCTGCCCGCGTACCGGCAAGCGGGTGACCACCCTTCCGCGCTCTCCGTACCACCGGCCAGGCCGCCCTCGCTCCCTCGCGGAGCGAGGGCGGCCTGCTGTCATGCCGAACACCGGGCGGAGTGAGGGCAATTCACCCCGTCGGCCGGGCCGGAGCCGCAGCGCCGGTCCCGATCCGCCGTCGCGACCGCGACGGCCGGCGGGGGCCTCTCACCCTCGCGGCCGTCACCGGGTGCGGCCGCACAGACCTCTGCCGATGATGTCGGCATGGGGCTTCAAGAAGACAAACACGAGTCAGCGGGCGCCAGCAGCGGTGCCACCAATCCCGGGGCATCGCCGGGGGCCGCCACGTGCTCGGATGTCGTGGACGGCCCCCACGGTCCCGCGACGAAGGTGGGCACCGTCTTCGTCAGCGGTATGCACAGCGGCCCGAACCCCTCGCCGGGGCTGAGCGTGGCCCGGTCGCTGCGCCTGGCCCGGCCCGACCTCCGGATCGTCGGTCTGGACTATTCGCGGGAGAGTTCGGGACTGCACTCGGGGCTCCTCGACGACCTGGTCTGCCTCCCCGCGTGGCGCGAGGCGCACCTGGCCACCTGGGTCGAGCAGATGGACCGCCTCCTGGAGCCCGAGGACGCGGTCCTGATCCCCTGTCTGGATCTCGAAGTCCGGCTGCTGGCACGGGAACTTGGCTCTCACGACCGGATCCTGGGGCCACCGAAGAGCGCGCTGGAGCTGGTGGGCAAGCCCCCCGTCGAAGCGGCGCGGCGGCTCGGGCTGCGCGCCCCGGAGTACGAGACCGACACCAGCTGGCAGGCCGTCGACCGGTTCATCCGCCGGTCCCCGTACGGGGTGTGGGTCAAGGGCCAGCACTACGACGCGTACCGGGCCCACGCCGCCGGGGCCGCGCTGGCCCTGGGCGACGTCGTCCAGCGGACCTGGGGCGGCAACTGGCACCTGGAGGCGCATGTCGCCGGCCAGGAGTGCAGCATCGCGTTCTCCGCGCTGGACGGCCGGCTGCTGGACGCGGTCTTCATCACGAAGGCGATGGTCACGACCGAGGGCAAGACCTGGGCCGGCGAGGTCGCCGAGCTGGACGCGGCCATGCACGCCCGGCTGGCGGAACTGCTCGCCGACGCGAGGTGGAACGGCGGCGGTGAGCTGGAGCTGATCCGCAGCTGGAGCGGCGAGCTCACGCTCATGGAGATCAACCCGCGGCTGCCCGCCTGGATCCACGGTGCCTCCGTATGCGGCGCGAACCTGCCCGCCGCCCTGGTCACCGGAGAGGCCGCCGACCGCCGCAGACGGCTCACGCCGGGCTTCACCCGCGTGGTGGAGGAGATCCCGGTGCACCCGGACCTGGGCATCACCCCCATCGCCTGGGTCGCGGGCGGGATCTCCCGGCCGGGCGACAAGCGGCATTCCGGTATGCCCTCGCTGGGCCAGCGGTGCCTGGTCCCGCCCGCCAGCGACGAGGAGCCGATCGACGGCCATCCGAACCTGAACCCGACGCCCGCCGCAGGAGCGGCCGAGTGCGTGGGAACGGGGGGGACGGCGGAGACGGCGGAACGCACGGGTGTGGTGGGGGCGGCCCTCGCCACCGAGTCGCCGGCCCGGGCCGCGCGCGGTGCGGGAGCGGCCGGGCTCACGGAAGAGCCGGCCGCGCGGGCCGAAGGACCGGCCGTGCGCACGGACGGCTTCGAGGAGCTGCTCGATCCACCCAGGAGCGCGGCCACTCCGTACCGGCAGATGCTCCTTCCCCTGTTCACCGAGCGGGTCCGGGCCCTGCGGCAGGAGGTCGAGGGAGTCGGCCGGGTGCTCCTCGCGCACAGCGTGAAGACCTGTCCCCAGCCCGCGGTGCTGCGTGAGGCCGCGCGGCTGGGGCTGGCCGCCGAGGCGATCAGCCTGGACGAGCTCCAGGCGGCCGAGCGGCACGGCATGGCGGCGGAGCGGGCGATCCTCAACGGGCCCGCGAAGTGGTGGCCCGCCACCGACCGCGTCCGCTGCTACGCCTTCTTCGCCGACTCCGTGGCCGAACTGAGCAGCCTCCACTCCCTGTTGGACAACGGCTTCCAGCTGGAAGCCGAGGTCGTCGGGGTCCGTGTCGCGCCCGCCGGCCTCGTCAGCCGCTTCGGCGTCCCGTTGCACGAGCGCGACACCATGGCGGAGACGTCCCGGCTGCTCGGCTCGCTCGCCGAGCGGCTCGGGGCCGGGTGGGGCATGCACTTCCACTTCGCCCAGAGCGTCCTGGGCGCGCCGCGCTGGCAGCGCGAGTGCGTGGCGGCGCTCAGTGCGGCCGATCCGCTGGCGGACCAGCTGGGCGGGCCCCCGGCCGTACTGGACTTCGGCGGCGGGTGGCACGTCGACGACCTGTCGTATCTGCGCCCCTCGCTGGAGTACGTGCTCGCGCACGGGCCCGCCGCCGCACGCGAGGGGGACCCCCTGCTGGTGCTGGAGCCGGGCAAGCTCCTCACCCAGCCGTCGGCCGCGGTCGTGACACAGGTCCTGGCACGCCGGGCGTCGCACCGCGGCTACGACATCGTCGTCGACGCGGCCGAAGGCGACATGCCCGAGGCGCCCTTCCACCCGCACCCCGTGGCCCGGTTCGACGGCTCCCGCTGGGTGCCGCTGCGGCCCGGGTGGAGCTGGATTCTCGGCCGGTCCTGTATGGAGCACGACGTGCTGTCGGTCCGGCTGGACCTCACCGACGTGCAGGAGGGCGACTACCTCGCGTTCGGCATGTGCGGCGGCTACGACACCTCGATGGCCTACGACTTCGGGCGCGGGAGAGCGCCGCGGGAACTGGGGCAGTGATGAGCGGATTGATCGCAGACCTGAAGCGGTTCGACCGGATCGGCCTGTCCCGGGTGGCCGGTCACGCCAAGGCGTGCTGCCAGATGGTCAGACACAGCGTGTTCGCCCAGCTCACGCACTTCGGGGATACGGGGACCGCGCTCGCCGCGGTCCCCGGGCTCTTCCGGTGGGGGCCGGTGCCGTGGCCGACGCACTGGTGCGACCTGGTGGACCACGGCGACCTCATCGGCGACTGCGGGGTGCACGCCGATGTGGCGGCGGCGCTGCTGACCCGGAAGTCCGT
This sequence comes from Streptomyces sp. NPDC059008, assembly GCF_042749045.1. Taxonomy (NCBI): domain Bacteria; kingdom Bacillati; phylum Actinomycetota; class Actinomycetes; order Kitasatosporales; family Streptomycetaceae; genus Streptomyces; species Streptomyces sp. NPDC059008. The sequence continues at coordinate 139,287 of NZ_JBHYJC010000006.1, forward strand.
ACCGCACACCCGCGCCCGCGCCGCGGTGCTGACCCCGCCGATGGCCCCCGAACACTGGCGGGCCGTCTGGAACGAGGCGCAGGTCAGCGACGCGTGGATCGGCCGGACCGTGGTCTACCACGAGGTGCTCCGGGTCGGCGACCGCTGGTGGGACCCGAGCGACGCCCGCTGGTTCTCGGGACCGGGGGCGCACACGGGGAGCGGGCACGTCCTCGCCCTGCGCGAAGAGGGCGGGCCGTGGCAGATCGCGCCGACTCCGGTGCACAAGCTCCTTGCCGACGCCCGATCCGTCTGCGCCGACGACCCCGACGTCTCGCCGGCGCCGTACGCCCCGCAACCCGCGCACGCCACCGCGTCGGCATCCGCCACCGCGTCGGCCCAGGCCACCGAGCCGACCCCCGCCCCGCCCTCGACACATGCCCTGCAAGGTGTCCTGCCCTAGAGCAGGACGCGGTGGCGTGCCGTGGTCCGTGCGGCCGCGGCCCCACTTTTCGCAGCGGACACGGCAGCAGCGCACCCGGACCGCCCAGGAGGCACCGTGACCACCCCCGACACATGGAAGCCGGCCGCACCCGAGACATCCGTGGAGGCTCCCGCCCTCCCCGGCCCGATGCGCCTCATGGCACAGCTGGTCCGCAGCTTCGGCCAGCTCAGCCTGCTGACGAACGTCTGGACCGGCGTCCTGTTCATGCTCGCGGTCTTCGTGGGCAGTTGGCAGGCGGGCGTCTTCGGGCTGCTGGGCGCCGCGGTCTCCACCGCGGCCGCGTACGCGATGGGCGTGGAGCGACGCACCATCGACCTGGGAACGCAGGGCTTCAGCGGCTGCCTGACGGGCATCGCCCTGTACGTCTTCCTGGGCCCCCACCCCTCGACGTACGCGCTGACCATCGGCGGCGCCGTCGTGTGCGTACTGGCCCACTCGGCACTGACCGCCATGGTGGCGCCCTGGCGACTGCCGGTGCTGACCGCGCCGTTCTGCGTGGTCGTCGGGGTGGTACTGGCGGCGGCTCCGGCCTTCACCAGGGTCTGGCCCGGCGGCAGTTCCGCGGCGCTGCCGCTCGCCGCGGTCCCCGGCGTCAAGTACACCTGGACCGATCTGTGGCACGGATTCTTCGCCAACATCTCCCAGGTCGGCCTCTCGGCGCACTGGTACGTCGGCGCGATCATGCTGGTGGGGCTGTTCGTCGGCGGGATCCGCCACGGACTTGCCGCCGTCGCCGGCAGCGCCCTGGCGGTGGCCCTGTCCTGGGCCCTGGGCGCTCCGCCGGCCGGGGTCGCCGCGGGGGTCTACGGCTACAACGCGGTCCTCGTGGCCGTCGCCATGGGCGGCATGTTCCTGGCCAGGACGGTGCCGAACGCGCTCTACACGATGGTGGCGGTGGCCGTCACGACGGTGCTGACGGCCGCTTTGAACGCCTACTTCGCGCCGTTCGGCGGACGCACCCTGAGCTGGCCCTTCATCGTCACCACCTGGTTGTTCCTCGCCGCGGCCGCCTCTCTCACGCAGATCCGGCGCAGCGACTGACCGGGTTCCCGGCAGGCACGAGCCGGTCCCGGTGCCCGAGCCGTTGCTCGGACACCGGGACCGGTGTTGCCGTTAGGGCTTACTTGCCGACGCTGTTGTTGCAGCCCATGGACGAACCCATCGTGGTGGACTGCGCACCCGCGTCGCCCTCGCCACCGAGCAGGTTGCCTCCCAGGCCGTTCGCGATGCCGACCTCGCCGAGGACGTCGACGTTCGTGTCGTGCGACCGGCACGAGCTGCCCTGCTTGATCTCGATCTTGCCGCCACCTCCCTTGCCGCCATCGGCATAGGCGGTGCCGGCGCCGAGGATGCCGATGGTGCCGAGGGCGGCGGCCACAACCGCGGCCGTGCGAAGCATGCGCATTTCTACTCCGGTTAGGTTGAGCGGATTCATCTGTGATGTACCGATTTCGTACGGTTGTGGAGGCTAATACGAAATAACCTGAAGTCGCGGGACGACGCGCCGGATTGTATGATCGAGGGTTCGTAATTTGCCCTGCCCATGCGGCTGACCAGGCCGTGGGCCGGTCGCAACCGGTGCGAGCGCTCCCGGGTTTCGGGGCGGCCGGCGGGGCGAACCACCCGGCCGGCCCAGTCGGCTCCCTTTGTTTGCGAGCCGTGCCTCGTGGGTGCTCCTCGCGGGCGTGCGATCAGGTGACCGCTTGGCGTGGATGTCGCCGGGCCGCCCCGCGCGGGTGGAAGGGTGCCCCGTGCAAGCAGCACGCCAACCACTCGAAGTGAAGCAGGAGCCGCTATGCGCCGTGTACTCGTCACCCTTGTGGGAGCCTTCGCTCTCACCGGGGTCCTCTCCCTCCCTGCCCACGCCGAGCCCGGTCCGGGAGTCATCGGCATCCTCGGCGACCCCGTGAGGGCGAACTCCAACATCGGTGGACTGCAGGTCGGTCAGCTGCCGCTGGGACTGCTCAACCCGCGTTGAGCGACTGATCGCAGCCGGCGGATCCGCCGGCGCTCCGGAGTTCCCGGTGGGCCGCTTCGGCCGCCTGGGTCAGCAGCGGTCAGCGCGGCGGTCCGGCTGTCATGTGGAGGTGCTGCCGGCCGGACCGCCGGGGCGGCGCCCGCTCCCGGCCGGCCCGAAAGTGGCCGCGGAGAGAAGAACACCTCTCCATAAAATCGAATTGGTGTCACTCGTCAGCCGCGTGAGCGCATGCACCAAGCTGAATGAGTGATCGAAATGCCGGATTCGTAGCCTTCCTCCTTCTGTCTCGTTGAGTGTTGTGCGGTCCGCGGCTGTGACCGCACTGTCAAGGAGGAGTCACGTGATCAAGAAGGTCATTGCCGCTTCGGCTGCCACTGGTGGCCTGCTGCTCGCCAGCGCGGGCACGACCGTCGCCGACACGGGTGCCCAGGGCGCCGCCGTCGGCTCTCCCGGCATCCTGTCCGGCAACCTGCTTCAGCTGCCGATCCATATCCCGACCAACGTGTGCGGCAACACGATCGACATCGTCGGCCTGCTCAACCCCGCCTTCGGGAACAAGTGCGCCAACATCGAGGCGTCGTCCCACGGGCGGCACCACCACAAGGCGCCGAAGCAGCACATGCAGCAGGGGGGCCAGGACAAGCCGTCGCACAGTCACCGTTCGTCCGGCCACCGTTCGTCCGGCCACCACTCCTCGTCGGCGCACCAGATCGCCACGCAGGAGGCCGGGCACCGTTCGCTCCACCAAGTCGCCTCGCCCGCCCGCCCCGAGCTGGCACACACCGGTTCGGAAAAGGTCAGCCTGGCGGTTCCGGCCGCTGCCAGCGCCGGGCTGCTCCTCGGCGGCGTCCTGCTCTACCGCCGGGGTCGCCGCGCCGCCGCCCGGGGCTGAGCGCAGGCGGTGACAGGCCTTTTCGGCGGTCGCCGCGCTATGCGTGAACATGGGGCCCGGAGGAGTCAACGGGCCCCATATTCATATGACTTGCCGGCCCGTTCCGGTACGTGCCGCCCCGAAGCGGACGCATGTGGAGACCACTGCCCACTGTGAAGACGTCGCGACCGCGAGTCCAATATCCGCACGGTGGCAAACGGGTGACCGCGCATCGTTTCCCGTGACCGGGCCAGGGGAATTCCCGTTGCCCCTTGGGAGAACAGCGAATAGGTCCGTGGGTTGCAGCCGGGAATCGCTTCTGTGTGATACCGGGGTGGCCGGCGGCGACCACGCCGGCAGTGTTGTCCGACGCGCATTCATACGACATCAGATTTTCCGTGTAACAGGTAATGAAGGGCCGAGGGTTCCATGCGCAAGCTTCACCAGGTCGCGCTCGTCGTCGCAGCGGCCGGCGGTCTGTCCGCCGTCGGTGCCGGCGGCAGCTTCGCCGACGCTCCTGTCGGGTACGGCGGTGCCACCCCACCCGTCGCCCCGCAGCAGGACACCCCCCAGGCCGCCGCCTGGACCGCTTCGCAGGCCACTTCGCACGCTTCCGGCTCGCACGCCGGTCCGCAGCAGGCCGCTGCCCCGCAAAGTGCCCCGCAGCAGGCCCCGGAGGTCTCCCCGCAGGTCAACCCGCAGCTCAACCCGCAGCTCTCGCCGCAGGTCTCGCAGGTCCTGCCGCAGGCCCCGAGGGATCAGAACAACCTCTTCCGCCCGTACCAGGAGTGCAGTCCGCAGACGCTGCTCGACGCGGACCTCCCGATCGGTGTGCTCGCCAACCCGCAGACCCGGGGCATCACCTGCACCCAGAACAACACCCAGGCCAACGCCTTCGCCTCGTCCTCCGCATCGGCGCACTGAGGCCGCCCGGCCGCCACGAGCGCTGCCCGGACACGGGCCCTTCGGGATCCCCCGGAGGGCCCTTTGGCATGCGTGCGTGTGCCCGGGCCGACGGCCGAGGCCCTGAACTGCTGGGTCAGCGGGGGGACTTCCGGGCCCTCAATCCTACAATCCGGCGCGTCGCTAACCAATATCAGGTTATTTCGTATTAGCCTCCGTAACTGTAAGAAGTCGATCCCTTACCGATCGCTTCCGCTCAATCTTCCGGAGAGAAAAAATGCGCAAGCTTCAGAAGGCCGCCGTCCTGGTCGCCGCCCTCGGCAGCATCGGCCTCCTCGGCGCCGGCACCGCCCACGCCGACGGCGGACACGGCAAGGGTGGCAAGTTCGACATCAAGCAGGGCAGCTCCTGCCGCTCGCACGACCTGAACGTCGACGTCCTCGGCGAGGTCGGCATCCTCAACGGCGTGCTGGGCAACGCCCTCAACGGCGAGGGCAGCCCGGGCGCGCAGTCCACCACCATGGGCTCGTCGATGGGTTGCAACAACAGCGCCTTCTGAGCACGGGCAGTCGCGTAGCCACACGAACTGGGTCCCGGTATCCGGCCGCAAGGTCGGTACCGGGGCCCATTTCTGCGTTCGGCCATATTTCCGTGGAGTGGCAAATGGGTGACCGCGTACGGGTTCCCGTGACCGGGCCCGGGGAAATGCCGTTGCCCCTGGGAGAGAACAGCGAATGGGCCTGTGGGTCGCCGCCGGGAAACGCTCCTCCCTGGTACCGGGTTGGCCGGTGGCGACCACGCCGAAAGTGTTGTCCGACGCGCGTTGAGAAGGAGAGGCGATGGGATGAGCCGTCGGCTTCGAGGAGCGTGGGAGGGCAGCGCAGCGAGTGCCGTCGCGGGCCTGCGGGAGGTTTCCGACGTGGTCCGGACCGGGGTGCGCAGGGCGTGAACCCGAGATCACCACTGTTGGTGCCCGCAGGACAGAAATAAGTAATTCAGATTTCCATGTATAGGTTAATGAAGGGCCGAGGGTTCCATGCGCAAGCTTCACCAGGCATTGCTCGTCGTCGCAGCGGCCGGCGGTCTATCTGCCATCGGTGCCGGCGTCAGCCATGCCGACGCTCCTGTCGGATACAACGGCGCCGCCCCGCCCCCCGCTCCGCAGGCGGCTCCGGCTCCGCAGCAGTACGCGCCGCCGGCCCCCGCTCCCGCCCCTGCCCCTCAGCAGTACGCGCCGCCGGCCCCGGCCCCGGCTCCCGCCCCGGCTCCGCAGTACGCCCCGCCGCCGGCTCCGGCTCCGCAGCAGTACGCCCCGCCGGCCCCCGCCCCGGCTCCGGCTCCCGCGCCCCAGCCGGCGGCCGCCCCGGCGCCGGCTCCCGCTCCGCAGCAGGCCGCGCCTCCGGCTCCGGCCCCGGCGCCCGCGCCGCAGCCGGCCGCTCCGGCCCCCGCGCCCCAGCCGGCGGCCGCCCCGGCTCCCGCCCCGCAGCACGCCGCCCCCGAGGCCGCCCCGCACCACGACACCCACGCCACCGCGACGGCCACGTCGCACGGCGCCTCGCAGGCCGCCGTCACGCAGGACGCCCCGCAGCACTCCGCTCCGCAGGCGTCCTCCCCGGCGCCTGCCGCGCAGCAGTCGGTGCCGCAGATCGTCCCGCAGGTGGTCCCCCAGGCGGCGCCGCAGGTCACCCCGCAGGTCGCCCCGCAGGTCGACGTTCCGCAGGTCGTGCACCCGCAGTCCGTCCCGCATGCCGCCCCGCAGGTCAACCCCCAGGTCAACCCGCAGGTCAACCCGCTGATCAACCCGCTGATCTCCCCGGACGTCCCGCAGATCTCCCCGTTCGGGCTCGGGCGGCTCGCGGCGGCTCCGGTGGGACAGGTCGATCTGCCCCGCATGTCCTGACCGTTCGCGGACGGTCAGGCGTGGTCCCGCCCCCCGAGCACAGCGACGCGGGGGTGGGGCCGCCTCCGGCCGCCATGGAACGTCTGGCGGGGCCGGCGCGAGCCGCTGCCGTGGGTCCGTCGTCACCGCCAGCCCGCTTCCCGTAGGGCGTCCCTCGGGAGCGGAACCACCTCCTCGGCCCGTACCAGAAGTGCAGTCCGCAGACGGTGGTTGAGGCCAGCGTCCCGATCGGGACCGCTCGCCGTCCCCGCGGCCCAGGGCGTCCACCTGCGCCCGGTCGCGGGGCGACTGTGCTGTTACGGCCTGTCCATGCCGCATCGAGCGGTGCGGGCGTTTCCGGTCGGGCTCTCGTTTCTGTCAGTAGTCGTTCTTCGCGGATCGCATCCGCTCAATCTCCGGAGAAGAAATGCGCAAGCTTCAGAAGGTCGCCGTCCTGGGTGCCGTCCTCGGCAGCGTCGGCGCCCTCAGCGCCGGTACCGCCTTCGCCCACGGCGAGGCGGGTGCCCACGACATCGACGCCAAGCAGGGCGCCTCGTGCCGTTCGCACGATATGAACATCGACGTCCTCGGGTCGGTCGGGGCGCTCAACGGCACGCTGGGCAACGCGCTCAACGGCGAGGGCAGCCCGGGTGCGCAGTCGTCCCACCTGGGCGCGAAGATGCGCTGCAGCAACGGCGCGTTCTGAGCGCAGGGCGGTCGCATACGTCACCGGAAGGGGTTCCGGCGCCGGGCCACGGGCTCGGCGCCGGAACCCCAGTTTTGCCACCCTCTTCAGGGCCCGCCGGGGACTCAGACCCCGATCTGGGGCATCGATTCGCCGTCCTCCGGCGCGGTGTTGGAGCAGGTCATGGCGGGGCCGATCCGGGTCGACCCGGTGTTCAGCAGGCCGTTCGCGGGCAACGTAGCGGGTGCGGACGACAGGCAGTTCTGCGCCTGCTTGACGGTCAACTTGCCGTCCTGGCTGGTGTAGTCGGCGTTCTTCTGGATGCAGGAGACATTGCCCGTGAGGTCGCGGGTGCAGCTGAGCGGGGCTCCTTCGGCGTACGCCAGGGAGGCGCCGGTGACGGCGAGGCCGCCCAGGAGTACCGAGACGGCTGCGATCTTCTTCCGACTGAACATTGCTGCGTTCCTTTGTGGTTGTTGCCCGGGTGCCGTGCACCGCGGATCCGCACTTTCCCGGGTCCTGAAGAAGGCCGGGCAAAGGGTCCCGGCTCCGGGCCGGTGGCGCCGGATGCCGGGACCCGCTCCCGTTACTTGCCGACGCTGTCGTTGCAGCCCAGGGACGAGCCGATCGGAGTGGACTGCGCGCCCGAGGAGCCCTCGCCGTTGAGAGCGCTGCCCAGCACGCCGTTGAGGACGCCGACCTCGCCGAGGACGTCGACGTTCAGGTCGTGCGACCGGCAGGAGCTGCCCTGCTTGATGTCGATCCCGCCGCCCTTGCCGCCGTCGGCGTGGGCGGTGCCGGCGCCGAGGAGGCCGATGCTGCCGAGGGCGGCGACCAGGACGGCGGCCTTGTGAAGCTTGCGCATTTCTTCTCCGGAAGATCGAACGGATGCGATCAGTAATTGATCGGCTTCGTACAGTTACGGGAAACTAATACGAAATGTCCCATCCTTGCGCAGCGACGCGCCGGGTGTGAAAGGCGGAATATCGGGCGCCGTTCCGGGAGTTGCTTCGGCGCTGCCGCATGCAAAACGGGCCCTTCGAGGGGGTCCCCCCGAAGAGCCCGTGACGGCGTCGCGTGCGGCTGCCCCCGGCGAAGTCAGCCGGTGAAGGCGTGGTTGAACTGGCCGCAGCTGGTGTCGAAGTTCTGCGGGACGGCGAGCACGCCGATCGGGAGGTTGTTGTCGAGCACCGTCTGCGGACTGCACTCCTGGTACGGACGGAAGATGTCGTTCACCCGCGGCCCGTTACTGCCGTGGGCGTAGGCGGTGCCGGCGCCGGCACCGATGGCGGAGAGGCCGCCGGCTGCTGCTGCGGCGACGACCACGACCTGCTGAAGCTTGCGCATGGAACCTTCGGCCCTTCGTTACCTGTGCATAGAGGCCTGATTGCCTACTGTGACCGTGCGAACACTAGCAGTAGTCGTCTGGAGGGTTCCACTTCGCTGTACGCCATGTGTCGAGCCGGAGAGGCGGAAAGCGGGGGTCTGGAGGAGGAGTTCGCGGCGCGGCGGAGGGGGAGCGGCGCGGGTGGCCGTCCGGCCGCGGGGGAGCGGGGGCCGCCAACTGCGGTGCGGCCAGGGCGACGGGGCTCGACGTCAGCCCCCGCCGGCGGCGCCGGACGGGGGCTGGGAGAGGGGACCGGGGGCGTCAGCTCGTGGCGAGCGGACGCTTGCCGTGCAGGTCCTCGGAGTCGTACGCACCGGGGTTGCCGGACAGCTTCAGGGTGAAGGCGGTGAAGACCTTGCGGCCGTCGACGGTCTTGGGGTCCGAGAGCGTGACGGTGACCTTCAGCGGCTTGTCCAGGCAGGTGTCCAGGCACCAGGTGCCGGTGACCTTCCCGGTGCCGACGGCCTTCTTCGCGCCCCACTGCTGCCAGTTGAGCTTGCCGATCGAGGTGAACTCGGAGAGCACCAGGTGCGCGGGGCTGCGCTCGGCGCGGCCCCGGTCCGCGTTCTCCTCCCCGTAGTGGTTGATGACGTAGGGCGTGCCGGCGGTACGGGCGATGCCCACGGTGTGCGCACCGCTCCGGTCGCCGGTCGCCGCCTGCGCCCCGTGGGCGGTGGCGAACATGCCGAGGACGGCGACTCCGGCCAGGGCGGCACCCATGGCCGCCTTCTTGCGCCGGTTCGTGCGCAGCGTGCTGTTCATGACTCTCGTTCCGTTCTCTGGGAATCGGTCGGCGGGTCAGAAACTACGAGCGGCGCTTCTCGGGGATCTGTCGATCATGTAACAGCGGCTCATCGACCGCTGTTACATGATCAACACACGTTCGAGGCCGGCCCGGTCGAGGCGCCGGGCCACCCCGGTCCGGGAGGCGGTGCCCAGCGGATTCCCCGTCAGCTCCGCCCGTCCAACCGGGTCTTGTGGCCGTCCTTGGTCACCGCGACGCCCTTGGGCACCTCGACCCGGAACCTGGCGTCGCACAGGGCGAGGCCGGTGCATCCGGCGTCGATGTCGAGGGTGTCGCCCTTGAGGGTCCACTTCAGGTGCACGGTGCCCGCGGCCGTGTCGAACCAGCGGGTGACCTTGATGTCCTTGCGGTCGGCGGCGACCAGATCGGTGGCGACCTCGTGGGTCTTCACCTTCAGCGAGGTGCCGCGGTAGGGGAAGCTCTTCGATTCGGGCTTCGCCTGGGAGGCCTCCACGGAGCAGCCGGTGAGCCCGAGGGCGACGACCGCCGCGGCGACGGCGAGCGCGGCGGGGCGCTTCGGCAGGGCGGATGACGACATCGCTTCCTCCAGGGGAGCCAGGGGCACGGGGTGCTGAACTCCCCCGAGGATCGCGGGCCCCGGGGAGCCGCACATCTGCCGTTCGGCAGATATCCGCCCCCCGCTCACGGCCGCCGAACGGCTTCGCGGTCAGCGGACCGCGGCGCGGGCAGCACGCATCGGATCCGCCACCCGAGCCCGTACGGGCCGGCGTCCAGCGTGCCGCCCAGCGCACCGGCCCGCTCGGCCAGTCCCGCCAGTCCGGTGCCGCCGCGTGCCGGTGCGCCCGTCTCCAGGTCGTGCGCCGGCCCCCCGGCACCCCCGCTGTCGACGACCGAGACCGCCACGGACCGGTCGGCGGTCAGGCCGGCGGACACCTCGACACGGTCGGCCCGCGGGGCATGGCGCCGTACGTTGGTCAGCGCCTCCAGCACCACGCGGTACGCGGTGTCCCCGGCCTCCGGCGACAGGACACCGGTCACCTCGTCCTCCAGGGACAGCGCCACCGCCGCGGCGGTCATCGAAGCGAAACGGGCGACGAGTTCGGGCAGGTCGGCCAGGCCGTGCGGGCGGGTGGGCGGCGGCTCGCCCGTATCGGCGCCGTCCGCCCCGCGCAGCGCCGCCACCGTCCGGTCCATGGAGGCGAGCGCCCGCAGCCCCGCCTGCTCGATGCGGTGCAGCAGCGCGCGCTGCTCCTCGGCGCCGACCGCCGAGGGACCCTCGCCGAGCTGGGCCGCCTGCGCCTCCAGGACGATGCCGGTGACCTCATGGGCGACGAAGTCATGCAGATCGCGGGCGACTTCGAGGCGCTGCTCGCGCCGGGCCGACGCCACCGCACGCGCCCGGCGGCCGTCCAGCGACCGCAGATAGAGCCCGACGCCCGTCGCACAGGCGACCGGGAAGAAGGCCAGCGACGCCGCGAAGACCGACTCCGCCAGGCCGGTCCGCGGCGCGTGCAGCGTGAAGCGCAGCGGCAGCAGGACCGCCGCGGTGCCGACGAGGGCGCCGACGACGCCCACCCGGGGGCCGGGCACATGGCGTACCACCCGTTCCAGGACGACCAGCAGCGCGGCCGCCTCGAAGGGCAGCCAGAGCAGGGCCAGTCCGGGCTTGCCGACGGCGACGCAGTCCGCGGCGAGGGAGAGCAGCGCGAGGCCGCCCGCCGCCCGCGACAGGGAGACCCGGCCGGCCGGCCAGGCCCGGATGGCCACGGTCAGCGCCAGCGCGGCCAGGATCGCCGACAGCCAGGCCCCGGTTCCCGGCGGTGGGACGACGGCCGGTGCGAGCATGCCGACCGCGGCCACCGCCGACCACCACCGGCGCCGTCGCCCGCCCCGCACCTGGTCCGTCATGACCGCGAGGCTACGCACCCGGGGCCGCCCGTGAGGCGCCGGCGGTCAGGGCGTCCGCCCCGTCGCATAGCCCAGCTCCCAGGCCCGGACCGCGACCCCGACCCGGTTACGCACCTGCAGCTTCCGCTGGATGCTGGCCACATGGGTCTTGACCGTGCCCGCGGAGATGAACAGTTCACCGGCGATATCGGCATTGGTCTTCCCCTCGGCGACCTTGCCGGCGATCTCCCGCTCCCGCTCGGTCAGCACCGTGTCGCGGTGGCGCGGCCGCCGCCCGTCCGTGGCCCCGGTGACGTGCCGCAGCAGCCGTACCGTGATCGACGGGCTGATCAGGCTGTCACCGGCCACCGCCGCCCGCACCGCCTCGACCAGCAGCGCCGGACCCGAGCGCTTGAGCACGAACCCCGACGCGCCGAAACGCAGGGCGGGGTAGACGTACTCGTCGAGGTCGAAGGTGGTCACGACGACGATCCGCACGGGGTGGGCCGCGGCGGGGTCGGCCAGCCTGCGGGTGACCTCCAGCCCGTCCATCCCCGGCATCCGCACGTCCACCAGCGCCACATCGGGGGCGAGCGCACGCCCCAGCTCCACCGCGTCCACGCCGTTCGCCGCCTCGCCCACCACTTCCATGTCGGGCTGGCTCTCCACGATGCGGCGCATGCCCCGGCGGACCATCTCCTGGTCGTCGGCGATCAGCAGTCGAATCGTCACGAGCCGGAATTCTGCCGCACCGCGGGGCGGAACCGCCCACCGCGGTCCGGGAGACGCCCGGAAGGCCCGCCCTCACTTCAGGCCGCTGAGCATCACTCCGCGGATGTAGTGCTTCTGCAGCAGCACGAAGAGCAGCAGGACCGGCAGGATGCTCAGGACGAGCCCGGCCATCATGACGGGGACCATCCGGTCGGGGTCGAGGTGGCTCTGCAGCATCTGGATGCCCACGGGCAGCGTCATCAGCCGCGGGTTGGCGGTGGAGATCAGCAGGGCCCAGATGTACTCGTTCCAGGCGTGGACGAAGGTGAGCAGCGTCAGGGTGACGGCCACCGGTTTCGTCTGCGGCAGGACGATGCGCCACCAGATCGCGCATTCGCCGGCGCCGTCGATACGGGCCGCCTCCAGCATCTCGTCCGGGACGGCCAGCATGAACTGCCGCATCAGGAAGATCCCGAAGCCCGACACCAGGAACGGGACGACCAGCGCGGCGAGGCTGACGGTCAGGCCCGCGCCGCCGCGGCCGAGCAGGTCGTTGCCGCCGGCGCCCGGCCAGTGCACCAGGATCAGAAAGTGCGGGATGAAGAAGACGAACGACGGAAACATCATCGTCGACAGCACCAGCCGGAAGATCAGATCGCGGCCGGGGAAGCGGAGTTTGGCGAGGGCGTAGCCGGCCAGCGCGGAGGTCAAGAGGGTGGAGCCGGTGATGAGCGTGGTGGCGAGCACGCTGTTGCGAAAGAGCAGTGGCAGATCCAACTGGGCGATCGCGGCACGGTAGTTGGAGAGGTCGAAGGCCTCGGGAAGGAACCGGTAGGGGAGCTTTCCGTACGTGCCCGGGCCCTTGAACGAGGTCAGCAGCATGTCGAGGAACGGCACGACGGTCAGGACCGCCCCGACGGCCACCACGGCGTAGCAGGCCCAGGGGCGGCGGTGGCGACGGCGGCCGGCCGGGGGTCCGGATGCGTTCACGATTCCCCGCCCTTCCGGCGGAACAGCCACAGCTGCACCACCGTCACCACGGAAATGACCAGGAACAGCACGAACGAGGCCGCGGCGGCGATGCCCCAGTCGCCGTAGCGGAACGCCTGCTGGTACATCTCCAGCGCCGCGACATTGGTGGCGTCGCCCGGCCCGCCCTCGCCCGTCATCACGTTGATCAGCGCGAACGACTGCAGCCCGGTGATGAACTGGGTGAGGCAGACGAAGAGCAGGGACGGCCGGAGCAGTGGCAGGGTGATGCGCCAGAAGAGGGTCCGGCGGCCGGCGCCGTCCAGCTCCGCGGCCTCGTAGTAGACCTCCGGAATCGACTTCAGGCCCGCGGTGAGGATCAGGATCGCGGTGCCGACGGACGCCCACGCCTGCACCACGATGACGGACGGCAGGGCCGTGCCGGGGTTCTGGAGGAAGGCCACGGAATCCAGGCCGAGGCCGTTGAGCAGCCCGTTGACCAGGCCGCCCGGCTCGTACATGTACTTCCACACGTTGCCGACGGCGACCACGGTCGTCACCAGGGGCAGGAAGTACAGGGTGCGCCAAAAGCCCTGGAAGCGCAGCCGGTTGATGCAGTGCGAGACCAGCAGCGCACCGCCGAGCGCGATCGCCACGGTGCCCAGGGCGTACAGCAGCGTGTTGGTCAGGACGGGGGTCAGGAACGTCGAGCCGCAGGCGAAGAGGTCGGTGAAGTTGGCCATGCCGACCGGGTCGATCGCGTCGAGGTCGAAGCCGGCCCAGCGCGACTGCGCGAGCAGTACGGCGAACAGCAGCGGCAGGGCGAGGAAGACCGCGAAGAACAGCAGGGCCGGGGCCAGGAACAGATAGGCGAGGGCGGTCTGCCGCCGCCGGGCCGCCCGGACGGGACCGCCGTCGGACAAGGCCATGAGGCACCACCTCTCGTAGGGGCTCAGTAGGGCCGGGAGAGTTCCTGGTCGATCTGCCGGGTGAGGGTGGTGAGCGCCGCGTCGACCGGGGCGCGGCCCGTCCAGATCTCCTCGATGTTCTTGCGCAGCAGCGCGGTGGCGCGCTGGGCGCGCGGACCGTTCGGCTGCGGCACGGCGTAGTGCAGCGCGTCCAGGAAGGGGCCCAGGTTCGCGTCGCCGCCACCGGGTCCGCGGTCGCCGCCCAGCAGCGCCCGCATATCGTCCGCGCGGCCGGTCATCGAACCGACCGACACCTGCAGCGCGCTCATCCGCGACACCGCGGTCCGCCACCGTCCGGTGCCGGCCGGCCGTGCGTCCGGCACCGGCGCCGCGTTCAGCCAGTGCAGGAACTCCCAGGCCTGGCGCGGATGTCTGCTCCTGGCGTTCACGCCCAGCAGGAAGCCGGTCGCCAGCGTGCCGCGGTCCCCCGGCGCCCGGCCCGGTACCGGCGCCACCCCGACCTCGCGGTAGTCCGCGCCCATCGCCGCCCGCAGAGCCGCCGTCCACCAGCCGGCGTTGACCGTCATCGCCACCTGACCGGACGGGAAGGCCCGAAAGAGCGGGACGCCGGGGTCCGCGGCGCCGTGGCCGATGAGCCGGCGCTCCAGGTCGAGCAGCTCCCGACCGGCCGACGAGCCGAGGGCGGTGCGCCGGCCGTCGGGGGTCAGGAAGGCGCCGCCGCCCGCGGTCAGCAGCGCGAGGGTCTGCCCCACGACGGTCGAGTCGTCGGCCCGGGACAGCCCGAACCCCTGCACCAGGGTGTTGCCGTGCCGGTCCCGCCGGGCGGTGCGGTACGCCGCGTCCTCCAGCTCCCGCCAGGTGCGCGGCGGCCCGCCGACGCCGGACGCCCGCAGCAGCCGCCGGTTGTAGTAGAGGGCGTAGGTCTGCACCTCCGTGGGGTAGCCGTAGACCGTCCCGCCCGCCGACGCCGCGGCCACGGCCGCGGGGGAGAAGTCCCGGCGGATCAGCCGAGCGGTGTGCCGCGGCGCCGGCCGCAGCACACCGGCCCGCACCAGCTGGCCGGTCCACAGCCCGGACGGATGCAGGATGTCGGGGCCCTGGCCGGCGGCCTGCCGGACCATGTACGTCGTCAGCAGATCGGCGAACCTGACCGCGGTCGTGCGCACCTTGACCCGCCGATGGGTCGCGTTCCATGCGTCGACCGCGGACTGCAGCGCCGATCTGAGCGGTTCGCTCGCATAGTGCGTCAGGACCGTCAGGGTCACCGGGGCGCCGGGGAGCCCGGCCCGGTCACCCCCGTACGGCGCGTCCCCGGGCGCCTCGCAGCCCGCGGCGGCCAGCAGGGCGGCCCCGGCCCCGCCGGCGGCACCCGCCGTGAACGTACGCCGTCTCACCCGGCCTCCCACTCCAGCACCGCGAACGTCCGGGTCGTGGTGAACCCGCTCCTGCGGTACAGATGCCCCGCCGGGCTCGCCTCGCCCGTCCACAGGAACCACGCCCCGTGGACGCCGAGCGCCCGCATCCGCTCCAGCGTGAGATGCAGCAGGACCTTGCCGAGCCCGGTCCCGCGCAGCTCCGGCCGTACACCGAACGGGCCGAACCGCTCGGCCGTACCGTCGTAGGCGCCGTGCATGGCCCAGCCCGCCAGCCGTCCGTCCGGTGCGCGGGCGATGACGATGCGGTCCAAAGGGGCGCCGCCGGTCAAACACCGCCGGATCGCCCGTGCCCAGTCGGGGGTGAACTCCTCGGCGGCCAGGGAGACCAGGTCCACCAGATCGTCGTCGGACGGGGTGCCGAAGCCGAACCCCCGGGCCGCCAGCGCCTGCTGGTGCCGCCGCACCTCGTCCGGCACGCGGTAGCCGATCAGGCTGCGGTCCATGGCGGCGGCCTCGTAGCGGACCCGGAAGCCGAGGGCGGTCAGCAGCCGGTCGGCCTCCGGGTAGGCGGCCCGGTCCAGGCCGGGGAGCACGTAGTTGGGGGTGTACGGGGCGAAGCCGATCCGGGTGCGGCCCTGTCCGCGCAGCCAGTCGAGGGCGTCGGTGAGCAGCCGGCGGCCGAGGCCCGCGCGGCGGTGCGGTGGATCGACGAAGAAGAAGAGGATCCAGCCGTCGGCCGGTTCCAGATCGCCTCCGGCCGGCGGGGTGCGGCGGCGCACCGCATAGGCGGCACCCACCACCTGGCCGCCGAGATCGGCCACCCGCAGCCCCTCGGCGTCGAAGTTGGGATCGAGCAGGATCAGCGTGCGGAAACGGGCGGCGCTGATCGGATCGTCCGGGGTGCTGCGGGCCCAGGCCGCCAGCAGGGAGGGGCCGTCCCCGGGGCGGAAGGGGCGAAGGACGGGGCGCGGGCCGGTGGCGGCGGTGGCGGACATCGCACACTACTTACCGCAAATCCGGCACCTTGGCGACGGTGCACGCCCGTATGGCCCGCTCGCGTGGCGGGCCCCGGGGGCGGCAGGCATGTTGGGGGGAGCGCCCGGCCGGCCCGTGGACGGGCAACCAGGAGGCTGCCGGATGCTGCGCAGAGCGCTGCGGATCCCTGCCGCCGGCGTCGCCTATCTGCTGACGGCGGCGGTGTCGTCGTCCGCGATGGCGTCGGGGCCGGAGGAGTACGCGGATGTCGCGCTGGCCCGCGCGGCACGGGCCGGGCCCGGTACCGCGGCGGCGCTGGTGATCGCGCACCGCGGCGCCTCCCGTTACGCACCGGAGAACACGCTGGCCGCCGTGGACGCCGCTCACCGGCGCGGGCTGATATGGGTCGAGAACGATGTGCAGCGCACCAAGGACGGCCGGCTGGTCGTCCTGCACGACACCACGCTGCGGCGCACGACCGACGCCGAGAAGGTGTTTCCGGGGCGGGCGCCGTGGCGGGTGGGGGACTTCACCGCCGCCGAGATCGCGCGGCTGGACGCCGGGAGCTGGTTCGGCAAACGCTTCGCGGGGGAGCGGGTGCCCACGCTCGCCGGGTTCCTGCGCCGTCTGGACCACAACGACCAGCGCCTTCTGCTGGAGATCAAGGCCCCGGAGAGATATCCGGGAATCGAGGCGCAGATCGTCCGGGAACTGCGGGCGGGCGGCTGGCTCGACCGCGGCCATGTCCGCAGCCGGCTGGTGGTCCAGAGTTTCTCCGTGGCGTGCGTGAAGGCCGTGCACGAACTTGTGCCGCAGGTGCGCACGGGAATTCTGGGGGCGCCGGATATGGCCAAACTGGCGCGCTATGCGCGGTTCGCCGATCAGATCAACCCCCGTATGTCCGCGCTCAGTTCGCGCTGGCTGGCGGCCGTGCACCGGTTGCGCGGGCCGCACGGCCGTCCGTTGGAGGTCTACGCGTGGGACGTGGCGAAGAACACGAACGCGCGATCGCTCCGGGCGCGGGGTATCGAAGGAATCATCGAATAGGGTCCAAGGGTCGGGAATCAGGCGGGATTGCCCGGCTCGTGCGGGCGTCGGACGAGCGCGGAGAGTGCGCCGTGACCCGCGCTGCGTGAAGGAGCTGTGGAGAGCGGACGCCCGGCGTGTGGCCGCGGCAGGTCGGGATTTACGGGATTCCCGCCGCGCGGCTATGGTGCCTGAGATGTTCGACGCCGCCACCCTCCCCGTAAATGAACTAAGACGCAGGATTTGGCTTTTGGGTTCCGAAATGCGGCCCGACGCGGGCCAGCGTCCAGCACCTCCCCTGGGATGCTTCCGGGAGGCTCCTTGAACCACGAATATCCGGCGTACGGCGAACGGCGGGTGCCGCTCCCCCCGCCGCGGCAGATGCCGCACGACACGCTGAGCCGGGCCGGCGCACCCGCGTCCGCGCAGACTCCCGGTGCGACGACGACGCTGGCACCGGCGCCGGCCGCCCCGTCGCACGCCAAGCCCAGAAGCCACGCCAAAGGCCGTGGCCGGGCCAGGGCCAAGAACGCCACGCCCGCCGGCGCCAAACCGCGCGACGCGTTCTTCGACAACGCCAAGTACCTGGCCATCGTGCTGGTGGCGATGGGGCACTCCTGGGAACCGCTGCGTGACAGCAGCCGCACGGCAGCGGCGCTCTACATCACCGTCTACGCGTTCCATATGCCGGCGTTCATCATCATCTCCGGCTATTTCTCGCGCAGTTTCGATATGCGCAAGGACCGGCTGCAGCGGCTGATCACCGGAGTCGCGGTCCCGTACATCCTCTTCGAAGTGGCTTATACGCTCTTCAAGAGGTGGGCGGACGACGATCCGCATTACCCGATCAGCCTGACGGACCCCTGGTATCTGACGTGGTTCCTGGCGGCGCTCTTCATCTGGCGCCTGACCACTCCGCTGTGGAAAATCGTGCGCTGGCCGGTCCCGCTCGCGCTGACCATCGCCGTACTCGCGTCCGTCTCACCGGACATCGGCGACGATCTGGACCTCCAGCGCACGCTGCAGTTCCTGCCCTTCTTCGTGATCGGGCTGGCGCTGCGGCCGGAGCACTTCAAGCTCGTACGCCGCAAGAAGGCGCGCATCGCGGCCGTACCGGTCTTCGCGGCCGCCCTGGTCTTCGCGTACTGGGCGGCGCCGCGGATGAACGCCGCGTGGTTCTACCACCGCGACGCCGCGCAGGAACTCGCCGCGCCCTGGTGGAGCGGCGCGGTGATGACGCTGGCGATGTTCGGCTGCTCGCTGGTGCTGGTGGCCTGCTTCTTCGCCTGGATCCCGGGCCGCACGATGTGGTGCACGGCGCTGGGCGCGGGCACCCTCTACGGCTATCTGCTGCACGGCTTCCTCGCCAAGGGCTCGCGCTTTTGGAACTGGTACGACCACCCGTGGGTGCACACGCCCTGGGGCGCGGTGCTGCTCACCCTGATCGCGGGCACGGTCGTCACGGTGCTGTGCACACCGCCGGTGCAGCGGATCTTCCGCTTCGCGATGGAGCCCAAGATGACCTGGGCGTTCCAGAAGGACCCGGTGGGGGTGGCCCGCAGCCGGAACTGAGCCGCTGCGCAGGGGACGTCGGCGCCGGGGCGCCCACCCCGCCGGGAGACCGGTGGGGCGGGCGCCCTTCGGCATAACGGCGCCAGGTTCGCCGCAACACGGGCGTCGGCTACCGCACCACGGGCGTCGGCTACCGCACCACCGCGATGCCTTCGATCTCGACCAGCGCGGCCTCGTCCCACAGGCGGGTGGCGCCGATCACGGCCATCGCCGGGAAGTCGCCGCCGACCAGGCGCTTCCACACCCGGCCGAGCTCCCTGGCATGCCGCCGGTAGTCGGCGACGTCGACCGCGAAGACGGTGAGCTTGGCGAGGTCGGACGGGCCGGCCCCGGAGGCCGCGGCGACGTCCAGGAGGTTCGCCAGCGCGCGCTCGAACTGCTCGACGATGCCGTCGCCCACGATCCGGCCCGAGCCGTCGAGGGCGGTCTGCCCGGCGAGGAAGACCAAGGTGCCCGGGGCGGCGCGTACGGCATGGCTGAAGCCGGTCGGCGGCGCCAGGTGAGAGGGGTTGATGCGCTCCAGTCCGCCGCCGTTCCCGGTGCCGTCCGTGCCCGCCGTCTCAGCGCTCATCCGCGCCGGCTCCCCTCCGTCGCCAACTCGTCCCGCACGCCCGGGGATTGCGAGGCGCGGCGCGCGGTGCACCGGGAGGTCCGCAGCCCCTTCGGCGTCGCTCACCGCCGGCCCCTTCCCGGCTCGTGCCGCGGCCGTTCACCGTGATCGGCCCGCTCCCCGGCGAGTTTAGGGCCTGCCGGCGGATCGAGGCCGGTATCTCGCCCGCCGGATCAGGGGCCCGCCGGATCAGGGCCCGGTCCGCGGTGCGTGCCGTGGCGGGGCCGGGACCGCCAGGGGGTCCCTGCCCTCCAGCAAGCCCCGGGAGCCGTAGGGGCGGCAGCGTATGAACGCCGCCTCGTGGTGGAACGGCTGCTCCTGGTGCTCCCTGACCACCTCCGTGTGCTCGGGCCGGGCGGAGCCGTAGGCGTAGTGGCGCATGGCCGACACGCTGCGCCAGATCGAGAACGTGCCGACGAAGCGGGGCGGGCGGGCCAGGGCGACGGAGGCGACCAGCGCGGGATCGGCCGCGGCCCGCCCGGCGGCCCGGGAGTTGGCGCGCAGGAACGGCAGCGCGCGGCGCAGCCGCAGCTGCCCGAGGGTGAGGACGGCGACCGGCTCGTCCTCCTCGTCCAGCGCGGCGCCGGGCTCGGCCTCGATCGGCATCGAACGCCACGAGCCGGAGACCCGCACCGGCTGCAGCCGCACCTGCCAGCCCCCGGCCAGCCGCCGAGCCAGCGGGCTCTCGGCGAGGAAGCGGTCGAGCGCGGCGTCGTCCTCCCATGCGGCGAGCAGCGCGGCCCGGCCGGGGCGGAGCTTGGGCGGGCCGGCGGCGACGGCGCCGGTGAGCAGGGTCTGGGCATGGCGGAGGCCGGGGACGTCCCCCGGCTGCGGGCGCTCGCGGAGGATACCGCGCACGGAGCGGGCGCCCAGGTCGGCGAAGTGTACGGAAACGATCACGACGACCCCCGTATCCCGGCCCACGGGAGGAGCCGAGTCGGTTACTGATGCGTATACCAAGCGGTACACCACCTAGTATCCTTGAACGCGACGACAATTGCGAGCCGGAATCACCAGCCGGAACAAGCCAGATCGCGAGGGGACCGCATGAGCGGGATCGACCGGAGCCGCGCCGCGCGCGCCGAGACCAGGACCCGCATCGAGGACACGGCCGCCCGGCTCTTCGCCGAGCGCGGCTACGCGGGCACGACCATCGGGGAGATCGCCGCCGAAGCCGGACTGAGCAAGCCGATGCTCTACCGCCACTTCGACTCCAAGCAGGAGCTGCACCTCGCGCTCCTGGAGCGGCACCGCGACGAGCTGGCCGCCGCCCCGATCCGTGAACTCCTCGACGGCGAGGGTGACATGGAGACACGGATCACGGCGATGTACGACGCCTGGTTCGGGTATGTGCAGAGCCATCCGTACACCTGGCGCATGATGTTCCGCGACACCACCGGGGACGCGGAGGTGCGGGCCTTCCACCGCGAGCTCCAGCGCCGGCAGCGCGAGACCGACGTCGCGCTGCTCCGCGAGTTCGCGCCCGGCATCCCCGAGGCCGAGCTGGAGCCCCTCGGCGAGGCGATCCGCAGCTCGCTCTACGGCCTCGCCCTGTGGTGGCTGGACCGCCCCGACCACCCCCGAGAGCTGCTGGTCGCGGCGATGGTACGGATCACCCGTGGCCTGATCTCCGGCTCCGGGGACCCGGCGGCCGCGGACACCGGCCGGTGAGGTGACGGCCCGGGCTCCACGGACCCGCGCGCCTGCCGGCCGCGCTCCTCACTTCGCCTGCGCGTAGCACTCCACCACCGCGGTGGTGAACGGGAAACGGACCGGCGTCTCGCCGAACGCGATCCGCCCCGCCGTCGCGGCCGCCGCCGTGATCGCCTCGGACACCGCCGGCGCCTCGTGCGCGGGACAGTGCACGATCACCTCGTCGTGCTGGAAGAAGACCAGCTCGGCGCGGAGCCCGCCCTCGCGCAGCGAGCGGCGCAGCGCGGCCAGCATCAGCAACGCCCAGTCCGCGGCGCTGCCCTGGACGACGAAGTTACGGGTGAACCGGCCGCGGGCGCGGGCGGCCGCGGAACCACCGCCGTACCCCGCCGGCTGCTCCTCCTCCTGGGGCAGGCCCGCCTCGTCGGGCGGCGCCACGGACGCCGGCGGGCAGGTGCGGCCCAGCCAGGTGCGCACCAGGCGGCCCTCCTCGCCGGCGCGCGCCGCGTCGTCCACATACGCCACCGCCACCGGATAGCGGCGGCGCAGATCGGCCATGTGCCTGAGGGCGTCGCCGGACGTCTGGCCGTAAACGGCCCCCAGCAGGCCGAGCTTGGCCTGGTCGCGGTCGCCGCCGAACGCGCGGGCGGCCAGATCCGCGTACAGGTCCTCGCCGCTGCCGGCCACCTCCATCAGACCGCGGTCACGGGAGACGGCGGCCAGCACCCGCGGCTCCATCTGGGCGGCGTCGGCGACGACCAGGCGCCACCCCGGGTCGGCGAGCACGGCCCGGCGGATCACCTTGGGGATCTGCAGCGCGCCGCCGCCGTTGGTGGTCCAGCGGCCGGAGACCGTGCCACCGGGAAGGTACTCGGGGCGGAAGCGGCCGTCGTGCACCCACTGCTGCAGCCATGACCACCCGTGGGCGGTGTGCAGCCGGTAGAGCTTCTTGTACTCCAGCAGCGGTGCCACCGCCGGGTGATCGATCTGCGCCAGCTCCCACTTGCGGGTCGAGGTCAGCGAGATCCCGGCGCGGGCAAAGGCCTTGACGATGTCCTGCGGCAGATCGGGGCGCACCCGTACGCCGTCGCCGAAGGCCCGGGACACCGCATCCGCCAGCTCCGCCATCCGCCGGGTCTCCAGCCCGCCCGGATAGCGTTCGCCCAGCAGCCCGTCGAGCAGCTCGCGGTGCACATCCGCCCGCCAGGGCACCCCGGCCCGGCCCATCTCCGTCGCGACCAGCATGCCCGCGGACTCGGCGGCCAGCAGCAGCCGCATCCGCTCCGGATGCTCGGTCTTCTCCGTGCGCGCCACCTGGCCCGCATAGACCTCCAACAGCGCCGCCAGCTCGTCCGTGCCGGACGGCAGGGGCACCGGGCCCGGCTCGAAGAGGGACGGCTGGGTCTCGGCCGTACGCGCGGGAGTGTCCGGAGGGACGGGCAGGCCGTGCAGCCGCGCCCAGGCGGCGGCCAGCGAACGCGGCTGTCCCGACTGGCCCTCCTCATGGCCGATCAGCAGCGCCTCGGCGGCCTCCACGTCATAGCAGCGCTCGACCCGCACACCCGCCGCCAGCAGCCGACGGTAGATCTCCGCCGTGGACCGCCACACCCACCGCTCGACCTCGGGCCGCGCGCGCACCGCCTCGGCGAGCGAGCGCTCGCGCACCACCGGCCCCGCGGGCCGGCCGTCCTGGGCGAGCGGGCAGAGACGAACACCCCCGTCGCCCGTCTCCACCACCGCCCATCTCATGCTCCCGAGTCTTGCACCCCCCTCTGACAACCGAAGCCGGACGGCAGCCGGACCTGGGGCACCTCCCCTGCCGGTAATCCGGCTCGTCCGCCGCGGGGACGACAGGCCGCACGGATAAAGCGATGTGTGTTTATGGTTTCGCGGCATCCGGGTGAATCGGCGAAACCGCACCCTCGGAAGCGAGTTGATCCAGTGCGCTCCCATTCGGGCACCCCGCTTCGAGAAGGGTAAAAAGTGATCAAGAAGGTCCTGGCCACGACTGCCGTCGCCGCGTCCGTCGTCGGAATTTCGGCGACGACGGCCCTCCAGGCAACGGCGGTCGGCAAGCACGACGGTGGTACCGCGACGGTCAACGGCAACGGCGCCAAGTCCGCTTTCGGCAACTCCACCACCCGGGGCAGGATGAGCCCGCAGCTGGAGCTCGTGCAGGGGTCGCTGAACAGCCTCTGTGCGGCGCTGGTCGGCCAGAAGGTCAATGTCGGTTCGCTGGTCGGGAAGGACGCGACCACGGTCCAGGACATCAATGTGCTGTCCAACCCGCAGACGCAGCAGTGTGTGCGGAACTCGACGCAGGCCAAGGGGGATGAGGCGGTGTCGCACATCCTGAACGACATCCCGATCCTGTCCGGCAACGGAGCGCGCCACCACAAGCACTGAGGCCGAAGGCCGCAGGACCCGGACCGTGGGCTCTCCCTTCTGAGCGGTCCGGGAACGGCGGTGCCCGGTGGCGAACCGGTGGGAACGGAATTTCTCGATCCGCCTCCCGGTGGGAATTACTATTCGGCGGCTACCTCGTCTGTTCGAAATCCGGTGTTTTTTCCGCGTCGTATGCGCGGCGGCAATCTCCCGAAACGATATTGCATCCTTCGGGCGATTCCTCCGAAACTCCCCGGTGAGAGTTTCGTCCACGAGGAGAAATTGTTACCAATATCAGCAGCGGCGTTACGGGCGAGCAGATCAGCGCCCGTGCGACACGATGGTCGTGTTCGCTACGGACCCGCTGCAGAAAGGGCTGAAAGTGAAGTACGGAAAGGTTGCGGCAGCCACTGCCGGCATGCTCATGGCAGTGGGCGCTGCTGCGCCGGCGTTCGCTGACGCGGGTGCGGTGGGCAAGGCGAAGCACTCTCCCGGCGTCATCTCCGGAAACGTCGTACAGATTCCGATCAACATCCCGATCAACCTGTGCGGCAACACCGCGCAATTCGTCGGGGCGCTCAACCCGGCGTTCGGCAACAAGTGCGCCAACCTCAGCCACCACAAGTAAGCGGGTGCGCTGACCCCAGCCGCTGACTCGAAGGAATTCGAGCCGCGTCCGTGATCCGGTCCCGGTGTGCGATTCACTGCACGCCGGGACCGGATCATTTTCCGGCCCATCCGGACAAACGCGTGGGTCGCACCTTTCGGGTGGAGTTGCCGTGAGGGCAGAACTTCGGAGTTTCTCCGCGCGGCAGTACTCGTTAGTGAAGGGGAAAGCGGTGATCCGAGCAGCGAAATGTTGCTCACGCGGCGCTGGTGCCGCGGTCCCGTCAAGCACCGCCCGAGAAGGGACAGTTGAAAGTGAAGTACGCGAAGTCTGCGGTGGTTGTCGCCGGTTCCGTCGTTGCGCTGGGCGCCGCCGCGCCCGCCATTGCCGCCCAGCACGGAATTCCGGCCGGCATTCAGCCCGGACCGAAGATGAGCCTCAACGGCGGGCTGAACGACGCGCTGCGGAGCAAGCAGCTGGACGGCCACCAGGTGCGGCCGCTGGTCAAGAAGATCAAGACCACCGGTGAGAAGGTCAAGTCGGCCAACGCGAACAAGCTGCTCGGCGGCGTTGCGGCGGCGGCGAAGGGCACCCCGCTGCTCGGCGGCCTTCCGATCAAGTAATTCCGCTGTCCCCGTGGGCCGCTCCAGGCGCGTTCGGAACGGAAGCCGAATGCGCGCCGGGCGGCCCCGGTCGCGTATATCGCCGTCCCGCGGCCCGTCGCATCCGGGTGCTTCTCGCTCGGTGTGCCCGGTCCACCGCCGGACCGATCGGAAAAGCGGATCGCGGCGCCAGGGCGTTCGAGTGAATGAGCACAACCAAATTCGCTCTTGTGAGTTGGGCAGATTGTCTGGCTCAAGGGCATCCCGAAACACAAAGGATCAACAATGATCAAGAAGGCTCTGGCGACCGCAGCCGCAGCCGCGTCCATTGTCGGTGTCGCCGCAGCTTCCGCCTCCCCGGCGATGGCCACCGGTAAGCACCACGACGGCGGTAAGCACCACGGCGGCAAGCACCACGGGACTACTTCCGTCAACGGAAACGGGACGACGCAGCTCTACGGGAACTCGACCACCAAGGGCTACATGAGCCCGCAGATCGGTCTGATCCAGGGCTCGCTGAACAAGCCCTGCGTCGCTCTGCCGTACAAGGCGAACTTCGGCTCACTGTTCGGGGCCTTCCCGACCACGATCCAGGACATCAACGTGCTGGCCAACCCCCAGTCGCAGCAGTGCGCCGAGAACTCCACCCAGGCCAAGGGCGACGAGGCGCTGTCGCACATCCTCAACGACATCCCGATCCTGTCGGGCAACGGCGGCGGCAAGAAGCACCACTGACCGGCCGATGAATACCCGGGCCGCCCGGCCCTCCTTCTTCCGGGCGGCCCGCATTTTTCTGCTCCGCGACGCAGGCGGGTGAGGCGGGGCGGTTGTGCTGAGGGACGGCTCCGGTCAAGGAAATGGCCGGCACCGTTCCGCTGAATTGTTATTCGCTTGTGACCGGTGTTCGGCGGGCCGGCTCGTTGGGGATGGTGTGTGGAGGGAAGCGTGCCAATGCCCTTGCGAGATTGATGGGGTTGCCGGGGCATTGGCATGCGGGCCGGAGATCGAGCGCGATCTATTCGGGTGATGTAGGAGAACCCCGGGCTGCGGGCCGGGTTGTTCCAATAGGGCTCCTGTGCCGGGAGTTCCGTCTCCTGAAGGGGTTGCGTGATGAAGAAGATTCTTGCCGGCGTGGCTGTCGCGGCGTCACTGATCGGTATTTCCGCTGCGGCCGCTCCGCAGGCAATGGCGAGCGACGGGCACAAGGGAACCAGGACGGTCAACGGGAACGGGGGGAAGTCGGTCTACGGCAACTCCACCACGCGCGGAAAGCTCAGCACCCAGCTCGGGCTCGTGCAGGGCTCCCTGAACGACCTCTGCTTCGCCCTGATCGGCGAAAAGGTCAACTTCGGTTCGGTGTTCGGGGCCTTCCCGACCACGATCCAGGACATCAACGTCCTGTCCAACCCGCAGACGCAGCAGTGCGTGCGGAACTCGACGCAGGCCAAGGGCGACGAGGCGGTGTCGCACATCCTGAACGACATCCCGATCGCGTCCGGCAACGGAGCCCACAAGCGCGGGCACTGAAGCCCGAGGCCTCGGACGTACCACCGCTCGCGTCTCCGGGCGGTCGGCGCCGCGTATGCGCTGCCGGCCGCCCGGCCGTGTGAGCGCCACGGGGCCCGCGGACGGTGGCCCGTACGCGATGACCCCAGACGAGGGATGAGAGATGCGACAGAGTCTGAAGGTGTGCGTGCTCGTTGCGGCGGCGTCGGGTGCGCTCGGCGCCAGCGGCGCAGTGGTGCACGGGGACGCCGGCACGGGCGCCATGACGTCTCCCGGGGTGCTGTCCGGGAACAGCATCCGGGTGAGCGTGTTCAACCCCGTCAACGTGTGCGGCAACTCCGCGGACGGTGCCGGGGCGCTCGACCGGACCGAGCACCACGCGTGCGGGCACTACGGTGCGCCCGCGCCGGCGGCCCAGCGGCCCCCGCTGGCGCCACGGTCCGCCGCGGCGCACCGCAGAGCCGGGGAGCCGGTGCGCCACCGCGCCCCGGGGAAGACCGCCGAGACCGCCCCGCGGCCCGGGCACGAGCCCCGGCTGGGCGCGGTGGCACGGGCCGGGGCGTCCGCGGGCTCCGCGCTGCTCGCGTCCTCCGGTGCGGACGAGCCGGCCATGGTGGCCGGGGTCGGCGGGGTGCTGCTCCTGGGAGGGGCGCTCCTGCTGCGCAGGGCCCGCTCGCGGCGTAAGTGAGCGGGGTAGGGGTATGGCGCGTGCAAGGGGCGTCCGGCCGGTTTCCGGCGGCCGCGGGGCGCGGCGGCCGGCCGAGCGGATCCGGCGGGCCGCTCGGCCTGGGCCACCCGGTCGAGCCGGCCGTCGGCATCGCCGGACGGTTCGACCACGGGCCGTCGTACCGCTGGCGACGGGCGACGCTGCGGCTGGAAGCCGCCCTGCGGGCCGTACGACGGATCGTGCGGATCAACGCGCCAGTGCCTGGTCCGGCACGGGAAGGATCGTTCTTTCGCTCATTGGTGGTACCCGCCTCCCAGGGGGTTTGAAGTGCGCGGATGCGGGTGCGCCGCGGGGCCGTGCCGGTCGGTGCGGGCTCTGGCAAAATGGCGATGAAATGCGATGAACTGCGATGAAATACGATGAAAGCTGCAAAGGTAATGAGTGGATGAGGTGGGGTCATGCTCATTGCGCTGGCGCAGACGGATTGTGTGCTGGGCGAGGTGGCGGAGAACCTCGTGATCGCCCGCGAGCAGATCGAGCAGGCCGCGGCCCAGGGCGCCGACCTCGTCATTTTTCCCGAACTGAGCCTGCACGGCTATCACTTGGGCGCCCTGAAGCGGGACGAGTCCATCGAGGCGAGTGATCCCCGGCTGCTGGAGCTGAGCACGCTGGGCCCGGATGTGCTGGTCGGCTTCCATGAGCACACCAGCCTGCGGGCGTACAACGCCGCGGTCTACTACGCGGCCGGGTCGCTGCTGCACGCCCACCGCAAGCTCTACCTCCCCAACTACCTCGCCTGGGAGGAACGCAAGCACGTCAGTCCCGGGCAGTCGCTGCGCGCCTACGAGCTGAAGCGGTCCAGGACCGGGGGGCGGGGGGCGACGCTGGTGTGCAACGACGCCTGGCAGCCGGTACTGCCGTGGCTGGCGGTGCAGGACGGCGCGGAGGTGCTGTTCGTGCCGACCAACAGCGCGGCGAGCCTGGATCCGGAGGCCATGGACACCGGCCTGTACTGGGACACCCTGCTGTCCTATACGGCGCGGATGCTGCAGTGCTGGGTGGTCTTCGTCAACCGGGTCGGCAACGAGCACGGCGCGACGTTCTGGGGCGGCTCGCGGGTGGTGGACCCGCGGGGGGCGGTGGTGGCGCAGGCGCCCAAATGGGAGCCCTCGCTGGTCACCGTCGAGATCGATCTCACCGAGGCCCGGCGGCAGCGCCGCGCGGTGCCGCTGGTCGCCGAGGCCCGGCTGGGCCTGATCGACCGCGAGGTGCGGCGGCTGATCGACGAGGGCGGCGACAGCTGAGGGATCGGCGGCCGGGCGTCAGTGGCCGGGGGCCGACTCCGGGCGGGGCGCCTCGGCGGTCCGGTCGTCCTTGAGGGCCTTGGCCTCGGACTTCAGGATGCGCATCGAGCGGCCGAGGCCGCGGGCCATGTCGGGCAGCTTCTTCGAACCGAAGAGCAGCACCAGTACCGCGATGATCAGGATCAGGTGCCAGGGCTCGAAGGCGTTGCGGAGCATGGGGGTGCTCGCTTTCGTCGGGGGCCGGCGGACGTTCTGTCCAGTATTACCCGAACGGTCCGGCCGCCCGGTCCAGGGGGTCTCCCACGGGCGACGGCCGGCCGCCGACTACGCCTTCCTGACCCGCTCGACCGCGACCAGCGACAAGACCGTCGAGTGGGAGGACGGCAACACCTATCCCGTCATCGACGTCGAGATCTCCTCGGCGAGCCACCCCTTCTACACGGGCACCGCCCGGGTGATGGACACCGCGGGCCGCGTCGAGCGGTTCGAGCGCCGGTACGGCCGGCGGGCCCGCTGATGGAGCGGCTCGCGGTCGTGCTGGTGGGCGGCCTGCACGCGGACGCGCGGCGGGCCACCGTGGAGCGGCTGGCCGCGGGCCGGACTGCCGGCTGGCGACCGCGACGGGGGAGGCGGCGGCCGAGCCCGCCGACCTCGCGCTGCTGGAGCGGTTGCACCCCACGGCCCGGCGGATTCCGGTCGGATCCGCCGAGCTGGCGGCCGCCGCGGTGGCCGGTTGCGATGTGGCGGCGGCCGCGGCCCGCCAGCATCCCGCCTGTGCGCTGCTCCGGGCCGTGGCTGGTCTCGCTGTCGGACGCCGCCTGGGAGATGGTGCCGCGGCTGCGCCGGGCCGCCGCCGCGCTGGACTGGCACCCCGAGCACGGTGACCGCGCCCAGCACCTGGTCTGCACCTCACCGGGCCTGGATCGCGAGGGCCTGTCCGCGCTGCTGGCGCCCTGCCTGCTCACCGATGCCGAGTACGAGGGCGGCCGGTCGGCCTGGAAGAGCCTGCCGCCGGCCTTCGACGAACTCCTCGACCCCGTTTCGTAGCCGCGGCCGGTCCGTCCCTACGGAACGCTCCCGCCCCTTCGCACCCCCAAGGAACCACCATGCCCCGACGGCACGACCCGCGGCGGAAGTCCGCGCCCCGCCGCAACCCGCTGGATGCGGCGGGCATCACCTTCATCGACTACAAGGACACCGATCTGCTGCGGAAGTTCCTCTCGGACCGCGGCAAGATCCGCAGCCGCCGGGTCACCCGGGTCACCGCGCAGCAGCAGCGGCAGCTGGCCGGGGCGATCAAGAACGCACGGGAGATGGCCCTGCTCCCGTACGCGTCACGGTGACGGCCGCCGCTTCGACGGGGGGCCGCCCCGCCGATCACCTGATCTCCGGAACCCGAAGGGCGCGGCACACGTCTCTTCCTCGTCCCTGAGGGATTCGACCCGGACGATCCGTACCAGGTGGAGGCGCACCGCATCACGGCGGGCGGCCGGCGGTCGCCGGCCGATTGCGGGGGAGCGGCCGGGGAAGGCGCTCGACGAGCTGTGACCGGCCCGGCACCGGCTGTCGTGCACGTGCATCTGCGCATGCATTCGCATGTGAACGCAGCTATGATCCGGGGCAGTTGACACCGTTTATCACCGGGAGATCCCTGTGCCCCACGCATACAACGGCATGGCCGCAACGGATCTTCGCGATGTGTCGTGGCAGAAGAGCCGGCACAGCAACTCCCAGGGCTCCTGTGTGGAGTTCGCCAAGCTGCCCGGGGGAGAGATCGCGGTGCGCAACTCCCGCTTCCCGGACGGTCCCGCGCTCGTCTACACCCCGGCGGAGGTCCGGGCGATGCTGCTCGGGGTCAAGGACGGGGAGTTCGACCACCTCGTCCTGGACTGAGCCGGCGCGGGGAGCCCGCCGGCGCGCGCCCGTACTGCGCGCCCGCGTGCCCTACAAGACGACCGGCTGCCCATAAGGCGACCGGGCGCCCGTGGGTGACGGTGCGCCCGGTGTGCGGATCGGCCGCGAAGGGCCCGCGGCACGCGCTACGGCAGCCGGAAGAGCGCCCACACGATCTTGCCGTGCGTGACACCGGACAGCGGGTGCCAGCCCCAGCTGTCGCTGAAGGACTCGACCAGGTACAGCCCGCGCCCCGACTCGTCGGCGGAGTCGGCCTCGCCGGCGACCGGTGAATCGTCGCTCGGGTCCCGTACGGCGCAGATCAGCCGCTGCGACCAGCGCATCAGGTGCAACCGGGCGGGCGGTGTGGCGCCGGCGTGCTCCGAGGCGGCGAGGACCGCGTGGCGCAGCGCGTTGGTGACGAGTTCGGAGACGACCAGGGCGACCGGGTCGAAGAGTTCGTCGAGCTCCCAGCCCTGCAGGGTGTCGCGGGTGAAGTTCCGTGCGCAGCGCACCGATTCGTAGCGCGGGGGGAGCGTGCACGAGGCGGATCCGGAGACGGCCAGGGGATCGACGGGAGGAAAGCCCTGCCATAACGGCTCGAGCATGGTCAAAACCTTGGTCCCCATGCGAGGCACTCCTGGCGTTCGCGGACGTCATGACCCTGGCCGGTCAGCCGGATCTGGCGGATCTTTCACGAGCGTGCATGCGTGCGACGCCTATGGTTCCCAATGTGCGAGACAGATGCAAGGGCAGATGCACGTGCACGCGCCAGGATTGCGGCAGCGCGCACCGATTTGCTCGGAATTCTTTCCGTCGGTTCTTGTGGAGGCCGTGCGTGGGCCTCACATATCAGTAACCGGATGAGCACTCAACGAAGCGCGAACGTGGCAGACTTCGGCCCACTGTTGGACGGGGTGGGGGTCACAGGAGGGTCTGAGAGGTGTCCGGAAGTGAGTCGAGCGGGTCGGTGGTGCGGCGGATCCTGCTCGGGTCGCAGCTTCGCCGCCTGCGTGAATCCCGTGGGATAACCCGCGAGGCGGCCGGCTACTCGATCCGTGCGTCCGAATCGAAGATCAGCCGCATGGAGTTGGGCAGGGTGAGCTTCAAGGCGCGCGACGTCGAGGACCTGCTCACGCTGTACGGAGTCGGTGACGCACAGGAGCGTGAGGCGCTGTTGTCCCTGGCGCGCGAGGCCAATGTCGCGGGCTGGTGGCACAGTTACACCGATGTGCTTCCCGGCTGGTTCCAGACGTATGTGGGCCTGGAAGGCGCCACGTCCCTCATACGTGTCTACGAAGTCCAGTTCGTGCACGGGCTGCTGCAGACGGAGAGCTATGCGCAGGCCGTCGTCAAACGGGGCATGCCCGACGCCGGGCCCGCCGAGATAGAGCGCCGGGTCGCGCTGCGCATGGAGCGCCAGAAGCTGCTCGTCGCCGAGCGGCCGGCACAGTTCCACTGCGTGCTGGACGAGGCCGCGCTGCGCCGCCCGTACGGCGAACGCGAGGTGATGCGCGAACAGTTGAAGCATCTGATCGACGTGTCCGAGCGGCCCAATGTGCGCCTCCAGGTGATGCCCTTCAGTCTGGGCGGGCACTCGGGCGAGAGTGGCGCCTTCACCATGCTGGGCTTCCAGGAGTCGGGGCTGCCGGACGTCGTCTACCTGGAGCAGCTGACAAGCGCGCTCTATGTGGACAAGCCGGAGGAAGTGGCGCAGTACGGCCGGGTGATGGACCGCCTCCAGGCGGACGGCCCCAGCCCCGCCGAGACCAGAGATCTCCTGCGCGGACTGCTCCAACTCATGTGACGCGTCGGTAGGATGGCGCACCATCAGGAGTCAGCACCCCCCAACTTGGCGCTCCGTGTGCCCTGTTCTCCAGATCGGGATGGCATGTCCTACTTCGACGACTTGGCCTATCAGTTCATCGGCGGTGAGTGGCGCTCCGGAAGCGGCTCGTGGGACATCGTCGACTTCAACCCCTACAACGGCGAGAAGCTGACCTCCATACCCGTCGCCACGGTCGAGGAGATCGACCAGGCCTACCGCGCCGCCGAACGCGCGCAGCGGGAGTGGGGCGCGGTCAATCCGTACACCCGCCGGCTGGTCTTCGAGCGCGTGCTGCGGATCATCGACGACCGCGAGGCGGAGCTGGCCGAGGCGATCACCGCCGAGGTCGGCGGGACGCTCGCGAAGGTGGGCTTCGAGCTCCATCTGGCCAGGGAGTTCCTGCGCGAGGCGATCCAGCTGGCGCTGCGCGCCGAGGGCCGCATCCTGCCCTCGCCCATCGACGGCAAGGAGAACCGCCTCTACCGGCTGCCGGTCGGTGTCGTCGCAGTCATCAGCCCCTTCAACTTTCCCTTCCTGTTGTCGATCAAGTCGGTCGCGCCGGCCATCGCGCTGGGCAACGCCGTCGTCCTCAAGCCGCATCAGAACACCCCGGTCTGCGGCGGTGGGCTGGTCGCCAGGATCTTCGAGGAGGCCGGGCTGCCGGCCGGCGTGCTCAACGTCGTCGTCACCGACATCGCCGAGATCGGCGACGCGCTGATCGACCACCCGGTGCCCAAGAGCATCTCCTTCACCGGCTCGGAGAAGGTCGGCCGGCACGTCGCCACCGTCGCCGCCGCCCACTTCAAGCACACGGTGCTGGAGCTGGGCGGCAATAGCGCGCTGGTGGTCCTCGACGACGCGGACATCGACTACGCGGTGGACGCCGCGGTCTTCAGCCGCTTCGTGCACCAGGGCCAGGTCTGCATGGCCGCCAACCGGGTGCTCGTGGACCGTGCCGTGGAGCGGGAGTTCACCGAGAAGTTCGTCGCCAAGGTCGCGTCCCTGAAGGTGGGCGACCCCACCGACCCGCAGACCCATATCGGCCCGCTGATCAACGAGGGCCAGGCCGAGGCCGTCACCGCCCTGGTGGACCGCGCCGTCGCCGAGGGCGCCACGCCGCTGCTGCGGGGCGAGACCCGCGGCACGCTCGTCGCGCCGAGCGTGCTGGGCGGGCTGCCGGCGGACTCCCCGCTGCTCACGCAGGAGATCTTCGGCCCGGTCGCGGTGCTGGTCCCCTTCGACGGGGACGAGGAGGCCGTACGGCTCACCAACGCGACGCCCTACGGGCTCAGCGGCGCCGTGCACACCGGCGACATCGAGCGGGGCGTGCGGTTCGCCAAGCGCATCGACACCGGCATGTTCCACGTGAACGACGCCACGGTGCACGACGAGCCGATCGTCCCCTTCGGCGGCGAGAAGAGCTCCGGGCTGGGGCGGCTGAACGGCGACGCCATGGTGGAGGCCTTCACCACCACCAAGTGGATCTCCATTCAGCACGGGCGCTCGCAGTTCCCGTTCTGAGCGGGCTCGTATCTGCTGGGCATTGCGGACAGAGGCTGACCGCAAGGGCTCGTAGCGTGTGTGAGGTCGGAAGGGCGACGGCCAGACGGCCGGCCGCCCGGGATGTCACGAAAGGCGGATCCCATGCCCACTCACGTTCCTGCCGAGGCCCACGGCGACGAGACCGGTGCGCTGCTGTCCTTCCTGGAGGCCCAGCGCGGCGGGCTGCGACGGGCGGTCCTCGGGCTGACCGACGCCCAGGCGAGCAAGCGGCCGAGCGCCAGCGAGCTGTCGCTGGCCGGGCTGCTCAAGCATGTCGCGGAGACCGAGCAGGGCTGGATCGAGACCGCGCAGGAGCGGCCGCACTCCATCGAGCGCAGCCAGGACACCTGGCACCTGAGCTTCCAGCTGGAGGACGGCGAGACGCTGGCGGGTGTGCTGGAGTTCTGGGACGGCGTCGCGCGGCGGACGGAGGAGTTCATCCGGTCCGTACCGAGCCTGAACGACACCTTCCCGCTGCCCGAGGCGCCGTGGTTCCCGCCCCAGGCCCGGCAGTCGATGCGCTGGCTGCTGCTGCATCTGATCGAGGAGACCGCCCGGCACGCCGGCCACGCCGACATCCTGCGCGAGTCCCTGGACGGCAGGACGGCGTTCGCGCTGGTGGACGAGGAGCGGGCGGCGCGGGAGGGGTAGCGCCTCTGCGCGGTCCCGGCGCGCTCTAGGCTGACGGCAGGGGGCCGCGAGGGATTGAGGAGACGATGTCGGCGATCCGGCTGTTGGTATTGGGCGCCGTGCGGCAGCACGGGCGGGCGCACGGCTATCAAGTACGCAACGACCTGGAGTACTGGGGCGCCCACGAGTGGTCCAACGCCAAGCCCGGCTCGATCTACCACGCGCTCAAGCAGATGGCCAAGCAGGGGCTGCTCCGCGCCCATGACATCGCGCCCAGCACCGTCGGCGGTCCGCCGCGTACCGAGTACGAGCTGACCCCGGCGGGCGAGGCGGAGTACTTCGCCCTGCTGCGTACGGCGCTGTCCGAGCACGACCAGAAGTCCGACATGCTCAGCGCGGGCATCGGCTTCGTCGTCGATCTGCCGCGGGACGAGGCGCTGGCGCTGCTCAGGCAGCGGGTGCGGGGCCTTGAGGAGTGGCGCGGCACGGTCACCGAGTACTACACGCCCGAGGAAGGGCCCGGACAGCTCGGCCATATCGGCGAGATCATGAACATGTGGGTGCACTTCGCGGACAGCGGCGCGGTGTGGACGCGCGGGCTGATCGAGCGCATCGAGGGCGGCGCGTATGTCTTCGCGGGCGAGGGCGAGCCGTTCGTGGGGGTGCTCGCGGAGGGGCAGGAGAACCCGTACGCGACGAAGGACGTCCACCCCGGGGACCAGCGCCGGTGACCCCGATCCAGCGGGCAGCGCGCCTGGGGGAGAGGTGCCCCCTGGCCAAGTTTGGCGCGTAACGCGGCGGTCGGGTGCCGGGTTCGGCGGGCCGGGCCCCTGGCGGTGGGCCGGCTGCCAGTATGACGCCATGACGAACAAGCGATCGATTACGCGCATCGAGGTGGCGCCCCGTCTGGTCGCCCTCGGCATCGTGGCGAAGGAGGCGGCCGAGGAGGCGCTCGGGAGGGTCCGGGACTGGGCGGACGCTCCGCTGGAGGACGGCGAACTGA
Organism: Streptomyces sp. NPDC059008; assembly: GCF_042749045.1. Lineage (NCBI taxonomy): Bacteria > Bacillati > Actinomycetota > Actinomycetes > Kitasatosporales > Streptomycetaceae > Streptomyces > Streptomyces sp. NPDC059008. The sequence goes on from NZ_JBHYJC010000006.1 coordinate 173,915, forward strand.
CCGAGGTGCTCGTCGAGTTCGGTGTGGCCGTCGCCGTGTACGCGGACGAGGTCGACGACCTGGAGGAGTCCTACCGGGCCGTCCTGGAGGAGGCCGCCGCGTGCTCCGGCGGGCTGGTCGTCGTCGGCGACGTCGAGCTGATCAGGGGCGAGGGCGGCCGGGACCGCCTGGAGTTCGTCCGCGACGGCGAGCGGATCGGCCGGCCCGCCGAGCACGGCACCGGCCGGTCCCTGAGCCGGCCGGCCGTCTTCGCGTGCCTCGGCCGGCTGGCACCCGGCGGCGAGGACGAACGGACCTTCCACCGGGTGCTGCCGGGCGCGGGCACCGACGCCGACGGCGAGGTGTACGTCCTGGTCACCCCCGCCCAGGCGGCCGCGCTCGGCGAGGAGTTCGGCCTGGCCCTGGACGGCCGCGGGGCGTGAGGTCAGTGGTGGAAGGCGGTCGCCATCGACTCGGGCCGGTCCAGCGGGCGCGGCTGCGCCCGGAGCTCGGGCAGCAGCGCCTCCAGGTCCGCCAGGAACAGGTCGGCGAGGTCCTGGGAGAAGCCGTTGCGGCAGACCACCCTCAGGACGGACAGGTCCTCGCGGTGCGGCGGGAAGGTGTAGGCGGGGACCAGCCAGCCGCGCTCCTTCAGCCGCCGCGACACGTCGAAGACGTCGAAGGCCTTGACGTCGGCGGCGGTGGTGAAGGCGAAGACCGGCAGCTGGTCGCCGCGGGTGAGCAGGGTGAAGTCTCCCAGTGAGCCGATGCGTTCGGCCGTCGAGCAGGCCACGTCCCGGGTCGCCTGCTGTACGGCGCGGTAGCCGTCCCGGCCGAGCCGCAGGAAGGTGTAGTACTGGGCGGCGACCTGGGCTCCGGGGCGGGAGAAGTTGAGCGCGAAGGTCGGCATGTCGCCGCCCAGGTAGTTGACGCGGAAGACCAGCTCCTCGGGCAGCGCACCGGCATCGCGCCACAGCGCCCAGCCGACGCCGGGGTAGACCAGGCCGTACTTGTGGCCCGAGGTGTTGATGGAGGCGACCCGGGGCAGCCGGAAGTCCCAGACCAGCTCCGGGTCGACGAACGGCGCGAACATCGCGCCGGACGCGCCGTCCACATGGACCGGGATGTCCCAGCCCTGCTTCTGCTGCACCTCGTCGAGCGCCGCGCAGATCTCGGCCACCGGCTCGTAGGACCCGTCGAAGGTCGAACCGAGGATCGCGACCACGCCGATGGTGTTCTCGTCGCACAGCTCGGCGGCGGAGGGGGCGTCGAGGTGGAAGCGGTCGCCCTCCATGGGGACCTGGCGCGCTTCGACCTCCCAGAAGTTGCAGAACTTCTCCCAGCAGACCTGGACGTTGGCGCCCATGACGAGGTTGGGCCGGGCACTGCCCGGATACCGGTCCGCGTTGCGCTGCATCCAGCGCCGCTTGAGGGCCATGCCGGCGAGCATGCAGGCCTCGCTCGACCCGGTGGTGGAGCAGCCGACGGCGGCGGAGGGGGCGGGCGCGTGCCACAGGTCGGCGAGCATCGCCACGCACCGTCGCTCCAGTTCGGCGGTGCGCGGGTACTCGTCCTTGTCGATCATGTTCTTGTCCCGGCAGTCCGCCATCAGGATGCCGGCCTGCGGCTCCATCCAGGTCGTGACGAACGTCGCCAGGTTCAGCCGGGAGTTGCCGTCCAGCATCAGTTCGTCGTGCACGAACTGATAGGCGGTGTGCGGGGCGACGGGGCCGTCGGGGAGCGTGTGCCGGGGCGGCGAGGTCTCCATGCCGGCGACCGGGTCGGCCTCGCCGTAGAAGGGGTTGACCGGGTTCGCGCTGTGCCGGCGGTCGGATTCCGAAGCGCCCTTGTGCAGAGTCATCTGTCGCCCATCCGTCAACTCGTCGGTGCAAGGCCGTGTTTGATGGCTTTGGTGAACTTCACCACGCGCTCTGCCTGGATGCGGGCGGCGGTGCGCGCGTCGTCGTCGAGCGGGGTGTCCGGGCCGCCGACGTGGGAGGTGCCGTAGGGATTGCCGTCGGTGAACTTCGCCGGGTCGGTGTAGCCCGGGGCGACGAGGATGCCGCCGAAGTGGTGCACCGTCTGGTAGAGCGCGAGCAGGGTGGACTCCTGGCCGCCGTGCCGGGTGGCGCTCGCGGTGAAGCCGCTGTAGACCTTGTCGGCCAGCCTGCCCTGCTGCCAGAGGCCGCCCAGGGTGTCGAGGTACTGCTTGAGCTGGGAGGACACATTGCCGAAGCGGGTCGGGGTCCCCAGGACCACCGCGTCCGCCCAGAGCATGTCCTCGTGGGTGGCCTCCAGGATGTCCGCGGTGGCCGCGGCGTTCGCCGCCCAGGCAGGGTTGGCGTCGACGGCCGTCTGGGGGGCGAGCTCCGCCGTCCGGCGCAGCCGTACGTCGGCTCCGGCGTGCTCGGCCGCGTCCGCGATCAGCCGCGCCAGCTCGGCGATGGTGCCGGTCGACGAGTAGTAGATGACGGCGACGTGGACGTCGTGGACGGGCATGGACGCACCTCCTGGAACCCGACAATACGGGCGTATGGGGTGCGTGGCCTCCAGGGTTCGCCCAGTGGAAGCGCGAACGGGCGGGCGGCCGCCCCAGGGGGTGCCTTCCCCCCCAGGGCGGCCGCCCGCCCGCGCCCGGATCGATCCGCTCCGAAGAGCTCCGCTCAGCTCGCGCTCGCCAGCGACAGCTTCGCCGCGAAGCCGAGGAACGCCGCGCCGGCGCCCGCGGACAGCCCGGCCGTCAGCCGCCTGCGCCGCCGGAAGGTCGCCGCCAGGAACGTCCCGCTGAAGATCAGGATCGACAGATAGGTGAGGCTGAACAGCTGCGCCCAGGCGCCCAGCGTCAGGAACGACAGCACCGGGTGCGCGTAGGACGGGTCCACGAACTGCACGAAGAAGGAGATGAAGAACAAGATCGCCTTCGGGTTGAGCAGGCTGACCACGAGCGCCCGGCGGAACGGCCGCTCGACGGCTTCCTTCGCCGCCTTGGGCGCCCCCTCCTTCCGCTCGGCCCGGCGCGCCTCCCGGCCGCGCCACAGCGTCCAGGCGCCGCGCAGCATCCCGACCGCGAGCCAGGTCAGATAGCCCGCGCCGGCGAACTTGACGACGGCGAACAGCACCGGGCTGGTCTGCAGCAGCGAGGCCACCCCGCCCGCCGACAGCGTCATCAGCACCGTGTCACCGCACAGCACACCGGCCGCCGCCCGGTAGGCCACCCGGGGCCCGCGCCGGGCCGCCACCGACACCACGTACAGCGAATTGGGGCCCGGCAGCAGAATGATCAGCGCCAGCCCCACCAAATAGGTGGACAGATCCGTTATCCCCAGCATGTGCGGCAGGATCTCACCCCCCGAGACCGCCGCCACCGGATTTTTCAGCATGCGGACTTGCACCTCACGCGGCGTGAGGACCCATCGTGGAGCGCGTACCGAGAAGGGAGCGGAAGTGAGCTATTCGGTAGGGCAGGTCGCGGCCTTCGCCGGGGTGACCGTGCGCACCTTGCACCACTACGACGAGATCGGACTGCTGCTGCCCGGCGCACGCAACCACGCAGGTCACCGCCGCTACGGCGACGACGACCTGGACCGGCTGCAGCAGATCCTGTTCTACCGGGAGCTCGGCTTTCCGCTCGAAGAGGTCGCGGCCCTCCTGGACGACCCGGCCACCGACCCGCAGGAGCACCTGCGGCGTCAGCACGAGCTGCTGACCGCGCGGATCGGCAGACTCCAGGAGATGGCCGCGGCCGTCGAACACGCGATGGAGGCACGCAGGATGGGAATCAACCTCACCCCGGAGGAGAAGTTCGAGGCCTTCGGGGACTTCGACCCCGACCAGTACGCGGCGGAGGCCGAGGAGCGCTGGGGGCACACCGACGCCTACAAGGAGTCGCAGCGCCGGGCGGCCACGTACACCAAGGACGACTGGAAGCGGCTGAGGGCTCAGTTCGACGCCATCCACCGCAAGATGGCGGACCTGCTCGGTCAGGGGGTGCCGGCCGGCTCCGAGGCCGCGATGGACGTGGCGGAGGAGCACCGCCGGTTCATGGACGGCGCGTCCTACACGTGCAGCCACGAGTTCCACGCCTGTCTCGGCGAGATGTACGTCGCCGATGAGCGCTTCACCGCCACATTCGAGGCGATCAGGCCCGGTCTCGCGGTCTACCTGCGCGACGCGATCGTCGCCAACACCGCCCGCCACCAGTGATCCGTACGGGCCGGAGCACGCCTCCGGCCCGTACGGGTGTGCCGCCGACCGGGCTCAGCTCTTCGGCGCGATCACCACGGCCGTCCCGTAGGCGCACACCTCGGTGCCCACGTCGGCCGCCTCCGTGACATCGAAGCGGAACATCAGCACCGCGTTCGCGCCGCGCGAGCGGGCCTGCTCCACCAGCCGCTGCATCGCCTGGTTGCGGGTCTCGACGAGGGTCTTGGTCAGCCCCCGCAGCTCGCCGCCGACCAGCGACTTCAGACCCGCGCCGATCTGGCTGCCGAGGTGGCGGGAGCGCACGGTCAGGCCGAAGACCTCGCCGATCACCCGATCCACATGAAACCCCGGCACGTCGTTGGTCGTCACGACCAGGACGTCCGACTGCTCGTGCTGCCCACCGCCGTACTCGTCGATACCCATGGGTGCGCACCTCCTTGTGGCCAGCATCACCCGGCCCCGGGGGCTCGGCCAGCGGTCGGGGAGCGGTCGGGTGGAGGCCGGCGAGGGACGCCTGGAACCACGGGGGGCCGCGCGGCGTTGATAGTTTTGGGCCGCACACGCGCCTGCAACCCCGTCGCTCGCACGATCCGGCGCCCTCGACCCAGGAGCCTTCACCCCGTGAATACTCTCGCGCTCGGCCCCCAGTGGCTGGACCCGGACTATCTGATCGCGACATTCGGCCTGATCGGCGTCCTGGTCATCGTCTTCGCGGAGTCCGGCCTGCTGATCGGCTTCTTCCTGCCGGGTGACTCGCTGCTGTTCACCACCGGTCTGCTGGTGACCACGAACAAGCTGGACAAGCCGCTGTGGCTGGTGTGCTCGCTGGTCGTGCTGGCCGCGGTCCTGGGCGACCAGGCCGGCTACCTCTTCGGCCGGAAGGTCGGGCCCGCGCTCTTCAAGCGCCCCGACTCCCGCCTGTTCAAGCAGGAGAACGTCGAGAAGGCGCATGACTTCTTCGAGAAGTACGGCCCCAAGTCGCTGATCCTGGCCCGCTTCGTGCCGATCGTGCGGACCTTCACGCCGATCGTCGCCGGTGTGAGCCGGATGAACTACCGCTCCTTCATCACCTTCAACATCATCGGCGGCACGCTGTGGGGCGCCGGCGTCACCCTGCTCGGCGCGCTGCTCGGGAACATCGAGTTCGTCCACAAGAACATCGAGATGATGCTGGTCGCGATCGTGCTGATCTCCGTGGTCCCGATCGTCATCGAGTTCCTGCGCGCCCGCGGCAAGGCGAAGACGGAGCAGCCGGCGGCGGAGTCCGGCCCGGTGCGGCCGCACGGCGCCCCGGCGGAGCCCCGCCGCGGCCGGCACGCCAAGCGCTGACCCGCCACGGGCGGGCCCGTCCCGCCCTTGGCCACCCGCCTGTGGCAAGGGCGCGGGCGGCCCCGCACCGCGCGGTGACCGGCTATGTACGCCCCGGGCAAGCGCGCCGACCCGGCATCAGGCATCGTGTCCTTGACCACCCCCCCAGGAGGCCAACAAGGAGCGAAGACCTGTGGCGTCGGACCCACACGTATCGGAGCAGACAGGCGGACCCGAGGACCGCAAGCCCCTGTCGGACGAGGCGCACTCCGCCTTCACCCCGCCGCTCGGCGTCCCCTTGCCCCCTCCACCCGAGGAGGAGCACCCCACCTCCGAGTTCGCCCTCCCCACCGGTCTGCGTCCGGAGGCGCCGACCGAGCCGGAGGGATCCGCTTTCGCGCCGCCCGGCAGCACCACCGGGCAGACCCCGCTGCCCGCCCCCGTCGGCGCCACCGCCCTCGGTCTGGCGTTCACCCCGCCGCACGGGATACCCGCGGTCAGCCTCACCAAGGAAGCCCCTTGGCAGGACCGGATGCGGACCATGCTGCGCATGCCGATCCACGAGCGCCCGGTCCCCGAACGCCTGGAGCGCGGCGACGAGGAGACCGGCCCGGCCGTCCCCCGCGTACTCGACCTGACGCTGCGTATCGGCGAGATCCTGCTGGCCGGCGGCGAGGGCGCGGAGGACGTCGAGGCCGCCATGTTCGGTGTCGCGCACGCCTACGGGCTGGAGCGGGTCGAGCCGACCGTCACCTTCACCCTGCTGTCGATCTCGTACCAGCCCTCACTGGTCGACGACCCGGTCACGGCCAGCCGGACGGTGCGCCGCCGCGGCGTCGACTACACCCGGCTGTCCGCGGTCTTCCGGCTCGTCGACGACATCACCTCCGAGGGCATCACCCTCGAAGAGGCCTACCGCGGCCTCGCCGAGATCCGCCGTAACCGCCACCCCTATCCGAGCTGGGCGCTGACGGTGGCCTCCGGCCTGCTGTCCGGCGCCGCGTCCATGCTGGTCGGCGGTACGGCGCTGGTGTTCCTCGCGGCCGCGGTGGGCTCGATGCTCGGCGACCGGCTGGCCTGGCTCGCGTCCGGGCGCGGGCTGCCGGAGTTCTACCAGTTCGTGGTCGCGGCGATGCCGCCGGCCGCCGTGGGCGTCGCCTTCGGCCTGGCCCACGCCAACGTGCAGGCGTCCGCGGTCATCACCGGTGGGCTGTTCGCCCTGATCCCGGGGCGGGCGCTGGTCGCCGGCGTCCACGACGGGCTGACCGGCTATTACATCACCGCCGCCGCCCGCCTGCTGGAGGTCGGCTACCTCATCGTCGGCATCGTCGTCGGCGTGCTCAGCGTGCTCTACATCGGCCTGCAGCTGAACCCGGGACTCAAGCGGATCGACCCCGAGCAGGCACTGGGCATCTACAACGAGCCGCTGGTGCAGATCATCGCGTCGATGCTGCTGGCGCTGGCGTTCTGCGTGCTGCTTCAGCAGGAACGTTCCACTGTCGCCTTCGCGACCCTCAACGGCGGCGTCGCCTGGGTGGTCTACGGCGCCCTGGTCTACGTCGCCGGCATCAATCCGGTGCCCGCCACCGCCATCGCGGCCGGACTGGTCGGCCTCTTCGGCCAGTTGCTCTCCCGCTACCGCTATGCGTCCGCGCTGCCGTACGTCACCGCCGCCATCGGCCCGCTGCTGCCCGGTAGCGCCACGTACTTCGGCCTGCTCAACTTCGCCCAGGGGCACCTGCCGCAGGGCCTGACGTCCCTGGTCCAGGCCGCCTCGCTGGCGCTGGCCATCGCCGTGGGGGTCAACCTCGGCGCCGAGGTCGCCCGGCTGTTCCTGCGCGCACCCTCCATCCAGGAGGAGGCCGGCGGCCGCCGCGCGGCCAAGCGCACCCGCGGGTTCTAGAACGCGCCTCTCACGCACGACGGGCGGCAACCCGACTGGGTGCCGCCCGTTCGCGTAGGAAAATCAGCGCGTCAGTGCGCGCCGCCCTGCGCCTCGAGGCGCTTGAAGGAGGCCTCGATCTCGGCCTCGGCCTCGGCGCGGCCGACCCAGTTGGCGCCCTCGACGGACTTGCCGGGCTCCAGGTCCTTGTAGACCTCGAAGAAGTGCTGGATCTCCAGGCGGTCGAACTCCGACACGTGGTGGATGTCGCGCAGGTGCTCCACCCGCGGGTCGGACGCCGGGACGCACAGCAGCTTGTCGTCGCCGCCGGCCTCGTCCGTCATACGGAACATGCCGATGGCGCGGCACTTGATGAGGCAGCCGGGGAAGGTCGGCTCGTCCAGGATGACGAGGGCGTCCAGCGGGTCGCCGTCCTCGCCCAGGGTGTTCTCGACAAAGCCGTAGTCGGCCGGGTAGCTGGTCGAGGTGAAGAGTCGACGGTCCAGGCGGATCCGACCGGTCTCGTGGTCCACCTCGTACTTGTTCCGCGAACCCTTCGGGATCTCGATGGTGACGTCGAACTCCACGGGTGGCTCCTCCATGATCAACACATACGTCTGGTGATTAAGTGTCCCCCACGCAGGTGTGTGGTGGCGAAAGGGGCTGGTCCGAGGTGCCGGAGACCAGAACGTGGCAGGTCAGATGGCAGTCGGTGCAGCGCTCCGCGCGGGCGGCGACCCGCGCGGCGGGACAGCGCGCACAGGCGGCGGCCGACGCCGCGCGGCAGGCCTGGCAGGCCATACCGCGCCACACCCAGCAAACCTGGCAGCTGACGGCGGTCTCCGCAGCCACCGGGCTGGCGGTCGCGATCGCCGCGGTGGCGGCGGCCGGCCCGTGGGACTCCGGTCAGCGTACGGCCGAGCGCGCGGAGGCGGCCGTGATGGACGGTGCCAGTGGCGAGCATCACGCCGCGGACCCCGGTGCCCGGCCCAGCGCACCGCCGGTGCTGCCCGCACTCGGCGCCCCCACGCACGGCGCCGCGGGCGGCCGCGGCGCCGCCCCCGTCCCCACGAGCGAGGGGCTGGGCGACGCCCTCGACCCGCTGCTGGAGGACCCGGCACTGGGCACGCTGCGCACCGCCTCCGTCCTCGACGTGGCCGCCGGCCGCGAGGTCTACGGCGCCGGCCAGACCAAGGCCGCCACCCCGGCGTCCACCGTCAAGATCGCCACAGCGGTCGCCGCCCTGGCCACCCGCGGCCCCGATCACCGCATCGACACCACCGTCGTCATGGGCGGCAGGAACCGCATCGTGCTGGTGGGCGGCGGCGACCCCACCCTCACCGCCCGCGCCCCCCGGCAGAACGCCGCCGATCAGCCCGCGAACCTGCGGACCCTCGCCGACGCCACCGCCCGTGCCCTCCAGCGCCGCCATCTGACCAAGATCAGCCTCGGCTACGACACCTCCGCCTACTCAGGCCCCGTCGAGCACCCCATCGGCCCCAACGAGAACCTCGCCCCGGTCACCGCGCTGATGGCCGACGAGGCCCGCCTGGACGACAGCGAGCACGGCCCCGCACCACGGGAGGCGGACCCGGCCGAGGCCGCCGCCCGCACCTTCGCCGACCTCCTCCACCAGCGCGGCATCTCCGTCGACGGCGAGCCCTCCGCCGCCAAGGCCCCCGCACGCCCCGACCGCCTCGCCGCCGTCCACTCCCTGCCGCTCTCCGCCCTCGTGGAGCGGATGCTCACCTACTCCGACAACGACATCGCCGAGGCCCTGGCCCGCCAGGCCGCCATCGGCTCCCGCCAGCCGGCCAGCTTCGCCGGCGCCGGCAAGGCCGTACGCACCGCACTGGCCCGCCTCCGCCTCCCCCTCTCCGGCGCCGTCTTCGCCGACGGCAGCGGCCTGGACCGCGCCGACAGGGTCAGCGCCGGTCTGCTCTCCCGCCTCCTGCTGGCGGCCTCCGCCCCCGACCACTCCGCCCTGCGCCCGGTGGTCACCGGCCTGCCGGTGGCCGCGTTCACCGGCACCCTCAGCAACCGCTACGCGGGCCAGAGCGCCGGCGCCGGCGCCGTACGCGCCAAGACGGGCACCCTCACCGGAGTGAACACCCTCGCCGGCACCGTCGTCGACGCCGACGGCCGCCTCCTGGTCTTCGCCTTCATGACCACCGGCACGACGGACGCGCAGGGCGCGCAGCGGGCCCTGGACAACTTGGCATCGGCGGTGGCCAATTGCGGATGCCGCTGACGCTTGGGCCTGGCTTCCCACGTTGTCGGCTTTCCCGCCGTGGTGGGTTTTCGCCGTTGCGCCTGGCGGCGGGCGGTTGTTTGTCGGCTGCGGTGACAGCCCTACGGACTCCGTCCTACGGTCTGTCCCCTCCCGTGAGTGGGTGGAAGAGCGGTCGGCGGGGGCGGGCCCTGTCCGTCGACTGCCGGCACACGAAGGCTGACGTTCACCCCTACCGGTCTCCTCTCCCCCTCCCACGGGAGGGGACAGACCGCAGGACGGAGTCCGGAGGGGCGCACCCGCTGCCGAAAACGCCCCGCGCAGCGGCACCAGCCCGCCGCAGGCGCAACGGCGAGAAGCCAGACGGGTCGGCCGCAGCAAAGCGCAGCGAAAGGGCCGCCAGGCGCCACGGCGACAAACCCCACGGCGGGAAAGCCGAAAACGTGGGAAGCCGCCCAGCGCAGCGGATGGGTACCAGCCGTCCCCGCAGCCCCGTACGGTGAACTCATGACGAGCATCGGTGGAGCCGAGATGGTCGACTGGAATCTCGCGGTGGCGACCGCGACCCGTTTCGTGCGGCCGGGCCCGGAGGTGAGCCGGGACGAGGCGCGGGCGATCGTCGCCGAGCTGCGCAAGCACGCCAAGGCCTCCGAGGCGCATGTGCGCGCCTTCACGCGGATGGCACAGCCCGACGCGACGGGCGAGACGCCCCATGACACACCGGTTCTGGTCGTGGACCGGCCCGGCTGGATCAGGGCCAACGTCGCGGGGTTCCGGGCCGTGCTCAAGCCGCTGCTGGCCAAGATGGAGGACCGTCGCTCGACGCTCCCCGGGGGCGCGGTGCTCGGTGCGGTCGGCGGCAAGGTGACCGGCGTGGAGCTGGGCATGCTGCTGTCGTTCCTGGCGTCGCGGGTCCTCGGCCAGTACGAGACGTTCGCGCCGGCCTCCCGGAGCCTGCCGGCCGCGGCCCAGGGCGGCAGGCTGCTGCTCGTGGCGCCGAACATCGTCCATGTGGAGCGTGAGCTGGAGGTCGAACCGCACGACTTCCGGCTGTGGGTGTGCCTCCACGAGGAGACCCACCGCACCCAGTTCACCGCCGTCCCGTGGTTGCGCGACCACATCGAGGGCGAGATCCAGTCGTTCCTCGGTGAGACCGACATCGATCCGGGCACCCTCCTGGAGCGGCTGCGCGAGGCCGCCCAGTCGCTGGCCGGCGCCAAGCCCGAGGGTGAGCAGGGCGACGAGGGCCACTCGCTCGTCGATCTCGTGCAGACACCCGCGCAGCGCGAGATCCTCGGGCGGTTGACGGCGGTGATGTCCCTTCTGGAGGGGCACGCGGATTATGTGATGGATGGCGTGGGGCCCGATGTCGTGCCGTCGGTCGCCGAGATCCGGGAGAAGTTCCAAAAGCGGCGGGCCAGCGGTGCCGGCCGGCTAGACCTGGCGCTGCGTAAACTGCTCGGTCTGGACGCCAAGCTGCGGCAATACCGCGACGGCGAGCGCTTCGTGCGTGCGGTCGCGGAGGAGGTCGGCATGGACGGATTCAACCGGGTCTGGACATCGCCGAACACGCTCCCCACCAAACAAGAGATCGCCAAACCGGCGGACTGGATCGCGCGGGTGCACCGCAAGGCGGACGGGGCACCGTAGAGGAACGTTGTGAGCTGGGCACGCCGCGTGGCAGAAGAGCGCCCCTTCAATCACCCGTCTGAGGGACCGTTGGCGATGGATAGGCGTGCAATGCTCGGGGAACCGCTCGCCTCTGTCACCATCTAGGCACTCTGTGTGACGAAAACGCCCTCACCGGCTGAGGCTCCCCAGCTGAACGATTGGAAACGGACATGGGTCCCCATCCAGCGGTCGCCGCGATACGCCTGGCGGTCCGCCGCGTACTCCACGACGTGCTCACCCACCACTGCGCACAGGACCGGCACGAGCCCCCGCTCGTGCTCGCCGCGTGCTCCGGCGGCGCCGATTCGATGGCGCTCGCCTCCGCTCTCGCTTTCGAGGCGCCCAAGCTGGGCGTCCGCGCCGGGGGCGTCACCATCGACCACGGCCTCCAGGAGGGCTCCGACCTCCGCGCCGCCGAGGTCGCCCTGCGGATGCGGGCCCTGCGGCTCGACCCCGTAGAGGTCGTCGCCGTCACCGTGGGCCGCGAGGGCGGCCCCGAGGCCGCCGCCCGGGATGCCCGCTACGCCGCCCTCGACGCCACCGCCGAGCGCCTCGGCGCCGCCGCGATCCTCCTCGGCCACACCCGCGACGACCAGGCCGAGACGGTGCTCCTCGGCCTCGCCCGCGGCTCCGGCACCCGCTCGCTCTCCGGGATGGCCGCGAGCTCCGGGACGGGCGGGCGCTACCGTCGCCCCTTCCTGGACGTGGACCGCCAGACCGCCCGCAAGGCCTGCCTGATCCAGTCGCTGCCCGTCTGGGACGACCCGCACAACACCGATCCCGCCTACACCCGCTCACGGCTGCGCCACGAAGGGCTGCCCGCCCTGGAGAAGGCGCTCGGCAAGGGCGTCGTCGAGGCGCTGGCCCGTACCGCCCAGCTCTCCCGCGACGACGCCGACGCGCTGGACGCCTGGGCCGCCGCGGCCGAGGGCACGGTGCTCGACGACTCCGGCACCCTCGACGTCGCCGCCCTGTTCGCCCTGCCGCCCGCGGTCCGCCGCCGGGTGCTGCGCCGGGCGGTCATCGCCGCCGGTTCCCCGGCCGGTTCGCTCTTCGCCCGCCACATCGAGGAAGTGGACCGGCTGATCACCGCCTGGCGGGGGCAGGGGGCCATCAACCTCCCCGGGCGCGTGGGTGTCCGCCGGCAGGGTGGCAGACTGGTCATCCGGCAGGGCTGAGCCGCAGACGCTGCCCGGCCTGTGAAGTCCCACGACTTCTGCAGTCTCACGACTGGCGTGAACACCGAACCGAGCGAGAGTGGCACGGGTGGACGACAAGGACATGGGCGCCGACCTTCAGTCGGTACTCATCACCAAGGAAGAGATCGACGCGAAGCTGGCGGAGCTGGCTGCGAAGATCGACGCGGAGTACGCGGGCAAGGACCTGCTCATCGTCGGTGTCCTCAAGGGCGCCGTGATGGTGATGGCGGACCTGGCGCGTGCGCTGTCCACCCCCGTCACGATGGACTGGATGGCCGTGTCCTCCTACGGCGCGGGCACCCAGTCCTCCGGTGTGGTCCGCATCCTCAAGGACCTGGACACCGACATCAAGGGCAAGCACGTCCTGATCGTCGAGGACATCATCGACTCCGGCCTGACGCTGTCGTGGCTGCTGTCCAACCTGGGCTCGCGCGAGCCCGCCTCCCTGGAGGTGTGCACGCTGCTGCGCAAGCCGGACGCGGCGAAGGTCGCCATCGACGTGAAGTGGATCGGCTTCGACATCCCCAACGAGTTCGTCGTCGGCTACGGCCTGGACTTCGCGGAGAAGTACCGCAATCTGCCCTTCGTCGGCACCCTCGCCCCGCACGTATACGGCGGCTGAGGCCGTCACTTCCGACCGGCGGGAACCCTTTCGGGTCTCCCGCCGTTGGAGCAGGGTGAGCGGAATCCTCGGCTGCATGTTCACTCCCGGCGCAGGCGCCGGGTGACAATGCTGGGGTACCGTCCGAAGGCAGTTCTTTTTCGGGCCAGTAATACACCGTACGCACGACCAGCCCTCAGAGGGCGTTGTGCCTCACTGTGGCAGGAGGGACGGGGCCGCTAACGGCTCCGTATGGATGGACGTGAAGCGATACTTCCGTGGGCCGGTCATGTGGATCGTGCTGGCCGTCCTCGCCGTGGTCGTGTTGATGCAGGTCGTCGGCTCGTCCGGCGGCTACAAAACGGTGGACACCGGTCAGGTCGTCAAGGCGATCGCTGACAACAAGGTGAAGTCCGCCGAGCTGACGACCGGTGACGAGAACAAGATCAAGGTCGAGCTGTCCGGCTCCAACAAGGTCGACGGCTCCAACAAGATCCAGGCAAGCTACATCGGCGACCAGGGCGTCGATCTGGCGAAGAACCTGCAGGCCAAGTACCAGACCGGCGAAATCAAGGACGGGTACACCGTCTCCCCGTCGAAGCAGAACCCGTTCGTCGGTGTGCTGCTCTCGCTGCTCCCCTTCGTCCTCATCGTGGTCGTCTTCCTGTTCCTGATGAACCAGATGCAGGGCGGCGGCTCCCGGGTGATGAACTTCGGGAAGTCGAAGGCGAAGCTGATCACCAAGGACACCCCCAAGACGACGTTCGCGGACGTCGCCGGGTCGGACGAGGCCGTCGAGGAGCTCCACGAGATCAAGGAGTTCCTGCAGGAACCGGCCAAGTTCCAGGCCGTCGGCGCCAAGATCCCCAAGGGCGTGCTGCTGTACGGCCCGCCCGGAACGGGCAAGACGCTGCTGGCGCGCGCCGTCGCCGGCGAGGCGGGCGTCCCGTTCTACTCGATCTCCGGCTCCGACTTCGTCGAGATGTTCGTCGGTGTCGGTGCCTCCCGGGTCCGTGACCTCTTCGAGCAGGCCAAGGCGAACGCCCCGGCGATCGTCTTCGTCGACGAGATCGACGCCGTCGGCCGGCACCGCGGTGCGGGCCTGGGCGGTGGCCACGACGAGCGCGAGCAGACCCTCAACCAGCTCCTGGTCGAGATGGACGGCTTCGACGTCAAGGGCGGCGTCATCCTGATCGCCGCCACGAACCGTCCGGACATCCTCGACCCGGCGCTGCTGCGCCCCGGCCGCTTCGACCGGCAGATCGCCGTCGACCGCCCGGACCTGCAGGGCCGTCTGGAGATCCTCAAGGTCCACCAGAAGGGCAAGCCGGTCGCGCCGGACGTCGACCTCTCGGCCGTCGCCAAGCGCACCCCCGGCTTCACCGGTGCCGATCTGTCGAACGTCCTGAACGAGGCCGCGCTGCTGACGGCCCGGAGCGACGAGAAGCTGATCAACAACCACTTCCTGGACGAGGCGATCGACCGCGTCGTGGCCGGCCCGCAGAAGCGGACCCGGATCATGTCCGAGAAGGAGAAGAAGATCACCGCGTACCACGAGGGCGGACACGCCCTGGTCGCGGCGGCCTCACCGAACTCCGACCCGGTCCACAAGATCACGATCCTGTCCCGCGGCCGGGCCCTGGGCTACACCATGGTCCTGCCCGACGAGGACAAGTACTCCACCACCCGCAACGAGATGCTCGACCAGCTGGCGTACATGCTGGGCGGCCGCGCGGCGGAGGAGCTGGTCTTCCACGACCCGACCACCGGTGCCGCGAACGACATCGAGAAGGCCACGGCCACGGCCCGCGCGATGGTCACGCAGTACGGCATGACCGAGCGGCTCGGCGCGATCAAGTTCGGCACCGACAACTCCGAGCCCTTCCTGGGCCGTGAGATGGGTCACCAGCGCGACTACTCCGAGGAGGTCGCCGCGCTGGTCGACGAGGAAGTCAAGAAGCTGATCGAGACCGCGCACAACGAGGCGTGGGAGATCCTGGTCGAGAACCGCGACATCCTCGACAACCTCGTGCTGACGCTCCTGGAGAAGGAGACGCTCAACAAGGAGGAGATCGCCGAGCTCTTCAAGCACGTGGTCAAGCGCCCGGCCCGCCCGGCGTGGACCGGCTCGTCGCGTCGTACGCCCTCCAGCCGCCCGCCGGTGCTGTCGCCCAAGGAGCTGGCCCCGGCCAACGGCTCCGTGACGACGACGGCCACCGTCTCGACGGAGAAGGCGGAGGCTCCCGAGGAGCCGCGCACGGAGAGCTGATCTCTCCGGGCCACCCCGGCCCCCGGAATAGATGCCGTGCCCCTCAGGTTTAGCCTGGGGGGCGCGGCATTTCGCGATTCCACCCGCGCTGCTGAGCGGGCGCAGAAGGAACGAGGCACCACATGACCGACCCTGTGACGCTGGACGTCGACGGCAAGATCGGCACGTTCGACGAGAAGCGTGCGGAGAACGCCGTCCGCGAGCTGCTCATCGCGGTGGGCGAGGACCCGGACCGCGAGGGGCTGCTGGAGACGCCGGCGCGGGTGGCACGGGCGTACAAGGAGATCTTCGCCGGCCTGTGGCAGAAGCCGGAGGACGTGCTGACGACCACCTTCGACCTGGGCCATGACGAGATGGTGCTGGTCAAGGACATCGAGCTGGTCTCCAGCTGCGAGCACCACCTGGTGCCGTTCGTCGGCGTGGCGCATGTCGGCTACATCCCGTCCACCGACGGCAAGATCACCGGCCTGTCGAAGCTGGCCCGGCTGGTCGATGTGTTCGCCCGCCGTCCGCAGGTCCAGGAGCGGCTGACGACGCAGATCGCGGACTCGCTGATGGAGATCCTGGAGCCGCGCGGTGTGATCGTCGTCATCGAGTGCGAGCACATGTGCATGACAATGCGCGGGGTGCGGAAGCCGGGTGCCAAGACCACGACGTCGGCCGTGCGCGGCCAGCTGCGGGACGCGGCGACGCGGGCCGAGGCCATGAGCCTGATACTGGCGCGCTGACGCCCGGAGGAGGCTCCGTCGCGGCGGGGACGTGATCCGCCGCGACGGCCGTTGCCGTCAGGCCTTCAGACGGCTGCCCATCCACTCCAGGGCCGCCGGAATCTCGCGGCGCCAGGTGTTGAAGTTGTGGCCACCGCTGTCGAGGATGATCGACGAGATGCGGGTGGGCGACTTCGTCTCCTCGATGAAGCGCAGCGTGTGCCGGTAGTTGCTCTCGCCCTGCTTGCTGCTGGTGACCAGCAGGTTCACCGGCGGGGCGGGCATGTTGCGCTGCCGCCACAGCAGGTTGTTCTCCAGCTCCAGCCGCTTGCTGCCACCGAAGAGCGGGCCGGTGGTGGCGTCCAGCGGCGCCTTGTACGAGCCGGAGAGGGAGACCGCGGTGGAGTACGCCTCGGGGTGGCGCATGGTCATCTTCAGTGCGCAGTAGCCGCCGGTGGAGTCGCCCATGACTCCCCAGTTCTTGGCCTCGCGACCTATTCGGTAGTGCCCGGCGATATCCGCGCGCAGGTCCTTGGTGAAGAACGTCTCGGTCTGCGGGCCGTTCGGTATGTCGACGCACTCGGTGTCGCGGGGCGGCGCCACGGTCGGCCGCATCATCACCAGGACGGTCGGCTGCATCTTGCGCTGTTTGAGCAGCTCGTGCTGGGTCTGCGGGAAATGCAGCTTCTTGTACAGGGCCTCCGCCGTGCCGGGGTAGCCCGTGAGCACCAGCGCCGCCGGGAATTTCTTGTTCGCGTATTTCTTCTGGAAGTACTGCGGCGGCAGATACACGAATGCGGGGCTGGCGATCTTGGAATGCTCGCCCTGGATCAGCACCTTGTCGATCCGGCCGGCGGCCGCGGGCCGGGAGCCGTTCTGCACGCTGATGCGCTCGGTGCCCAGCATCCGCAGCTTGGTTCCGTTCGGCCCGGTCTGGTAGTTCGTGACCACGCCCGGCTCCTGCTCCTGGCCGAAGAGGTCGGCCCAGGACGCGTAGAAACCGAAGGATTGGTTGGCGGACAGGCCGACCGCGGCGAACACGGAGAGCTGGGTCGCCAGCAGGAGTCCGACGCGTCCCAGGACGGCGCGCCAGTTTCCCTTGGACAGGCGCGGCCAGAGCCAGATGGTGAGGATGAAAAGTGCCACCGCGACGAGGACGGCAAGAAGCAGCACTTTCTTGCTGGTGAGACCCATGAGGTGCTTTCTTCCGGGCGGCCGGGCCATCCCGTGCCGCTATGGGAACCCCGAGCCCTGAAACGCCGTCATACAGGGCGCAAAAAGTCCAGATGCTGCGACAAGGCTCGCACGTTCTCTCGACCGGGGCGACGGGAAAGTGATGTCTGACAGGCTAGATGGCGAAAAGTCGGGGAAGGTTGCGTGGCGCACGCCACGCTGGCTCCGTGGCCCGCGGCCGGAGTCGGTGCCGGGGGTCGTCGGAACGGCCGGAGTGGTCGTCGGCCTGTTGAACCTGGCCGCCGGGGTGTTCCCACGGTTCCGGCACAGCCGGGTGCACGCCCTTGCCGAGGTGCTGCCGGGCGCGGTGAGCCCGCTGGCGGCCGCCGCCTCCATCGTCGTCGGCATCCTGCTGCTCCTGCTGGCCCATGGACTCAAACGGCGTAAGCGGCGGGCCTGGGGCGCGGCCGTGGCGCTGCTCCCGGTGGGGATCGCCGCTCAGCTGGTGTACCGCCACTCCGTCTTTGGAGCGCTGCTGTCGCTGGCGCTGCTGGTGTTCCTGGTGTGGCACCGGCGGGAGTTCGCGGCACTGCCCGACCCCCGCAGCCGCTGGAAGGCGGTGGCCAACCTCGTCGTCCTCGGCGGCGCCGGCTTCGCCATCGGCATGGTGATCGTCAGCTCCCACCCCCACAAGATCGTCGGCTCGCCGTCCTTCTGGGAGCGCGCCCAGCACGTCCTGTGGGGCCTGTTCGGCTTCGAGGGCCCGGTCGGCTACACCCACCAGGTCGACTACACCGTCGGCTACTCGCTCGGCGCGCTGGGCCTGCTGATCGTGGCCACCACCGCGTACCTCGCCTTCCGCCCCGAGCACCCGGCGGCCCGGCTGACCGACGAGGACGAGCGGCGGCTGCGCGAGCTGCTCGCCCGCCACGGCGGCCGGGACTCGCTCGGCTACTTCGCGCTGCGCCGGGACAAGGGCGCGGTCTTCTCCCCGTCGGGCAAGGCCGCGGTCTGCTACCGGGTCATCTCCGGCGTGATGCTCGCCAGCGGCGACCCCATAGGGGACGTCGAGGCCTGGCCGGGCGCCATCGAGCGCTTCATGGAGGAGGCGCGGGCGCACTCCTGGACGCCGGCGGTCACCGGCTGCAGCGAGACCGGCGGCCAGGTGTGGACCCGGGAGACCGGCATGGACGCCCTGGAGCTCGGCGACGAGGCCATCGTGGACGTGGCGGACTTCACCCTCTCCGGGCGCTCGATGCGCAACGTGCGGCAGATGGTCAAGCGCATCGAGCGCAACGGCTACGAGACCCGGGTGCGGCGGGTGCGCGACCTGGACCCGGCCGAGCTGGCCCGGATCCAGCAGGCCGCGGACGCCTGGCGGGACACCGACACCGAGCGCGGCTTCTCCATGGCGCTGGGCCGGATCGACGCCGTGGCCGACGGCGACGCGGTGATCGCCACCGCGCATCTGCCCGTCGCCGAGGGCGAGGAGCCCGGACCCTACGGCGATCTGAAGGCGATGCAGCACTTCGTGCCGTGGGGTGACAACGGGATCTCCCTGGAACTGATGCGGCGTGACCGCAGCGCCGACCCCGGCATGAACGAACTGCTGATCGTCGCCGCGCTGCAGGCCGCGCCCGACCTCGGCATCAAGCAGGTGTCGCTGAACTTCGCGGTCTTCCGCTCCTCCCTGGAGCGCGGTGAGAAGCTCGGCGCCGGACCGGTCATCCGGGTCTGGCGGGGAATGCTGATCTTCCTGTCCCGCTGGTACCAGATCGAGTCGCTCTACAAGTTCAACGACAAGTTCCAGCCACGCTGGGAGCCCCGCTTCGTGGTCTTCCGCAACAGCCGTGACATCCCGCGCATCGGTCTGGCGGCGCTGCAGGCCGAGGGCTATCTGGAGCTGCGCCTGCCGCGCGTACTGCGCCGGGGGAACGCCGCCGAGCCCCGGCCGTGCGTGCATACGGTGGAGCCGGTCCACGCGGCGGGTGCGGTCGAGCGGGCGGCCTGACGGGCGCCCGGCCCGGCCGCCCGGGCCGGGCGCGCGCCCCGCGCCACGAGGGCCCGGCGGCGGGCGCGTACCCGCACGCGACGGCCGCAATCCGGCCGGTCGGCACACGGCCTACGCTGGTGCCATGAGTACCTTGCGTGGCCGGGTGGCCGGACTGCCGGACTGGGACCGCTGCGCGGTGATGGGCGTCGTGAACGTGACGCCCGATTCGTTCTCCGACGGCGGTGAGTGGTTCGACACCGAACTCGCCGTCAAACACGGTCTCGACCTGGTGGCGCAGGGCGCCGACATCGTCGACGTGGGCGGCGAGTCGACCCGGCCGGGCGCGGCGCGGGTGGACGAGGCCGAGGAGCTGCGCCGGGTCGTCCCGGTCGTCCGGGAGCTGGCCGCGGCCGGCGTGGTGGTCTCCGTCGACACCATGCGCGCGTCGGTCGCCGAGCAGGCGGTCCAGGCCGGGGCGCGGCTGGTCAACGACGTCAGCGCGGGCGCCGCCGACCCGGCGATGGTGCCGGTGGTGGCCGCCCATCACGTCCCGTTCGTCGTGATGCACTGGCGCGGCCAGTCCATCGACATGAACAACCGCGCCGTCTACGGGGACGTGGTCGCGGAGGTCGTCGAGGAGCTCGGGCAGGCCATGGACCGCGCGGTGTCCGGCGGCATCGACCCGGACCGGATCGTCATCGACCCGGGGCTGGGCTTCGCCAAGGAAGCCGGGCACGATCTGGCGCTGGTCGCCCAACTGGCGCGGCTGCGGGCGCTGGGCCGGCCGCTGCTGGTGGCGGCTTCGAGGAAACGGTTCCTGGGCAGGGTGCTGGCAGGCGGCGAGGGAGCCGCCCCGCCGCCGGCCCGGGAGCGGGACGCCGCGACGGCGGCGGTATCGGCGATGGTGGCGCGAGAGGGGGCCTGGGCGGTGCGGGTGCACGAGGTCAGGGCGAGCGCGGACGCGGTACGGGTGGCCCGTGCCGTGGAGGGCGCGGCGGCGGCCGCCAAGGGGGACGCGGCCGGCATGGCCGCTGCGGACGGGACGACGGTGACCACGACGGGAGCGGTGTGAGCGGCTTGGGCCCACGGACGGACATCGAGCTGGTCGAGCAGGCGAACACGACCCTGTACGAGACCATCGAGCGCGGCGATCACGAAGCGCTGTCCGAGCTGTGGCTGGACGGTCAGGTGAGTGTGGTCCACCCCGGCTGGCCGGTGTTGCGCGGGCGCGGCGAGGTGCTCCGCTCGTACGCCCTGATCATGGCGAACACCGAGTACATCCAGTTCTTCCTCACGGATGTGGAGATCGACGTCATCGGCGACACCGCGCTGGTGACCTGCACCGAGAACATCCTCAGCGGCGGGCCCGCCGAGGACGACGGGTCGGTGGGGCCGCTGATCGGCCAGCTGGTCGTCGCGACCAACGTCTTCCGGCGCACGGAGGACGGCTGGCGGGTGTGGTCGCACCACGGCTCGCCGGTGCTGGCGGACCGCGAGGACGAGGACGACGAGGAAGGGGAGGGCGAGGGGGACGAGGACGCCCTGTGAGCGCGTCCTCGCGCGCGGCGGGTGCGGACGCCCGCTGAGCGGGCCGTCCCGGGGGCGACGGCGTTTCCCGGGCCCGAGCGGCGGCGGCGTGTGAGCCTTGCCATGACGGCCCGCCCTTGCGTTCACGGCGATGGCCTGCGCAAAGCGTCAGCGACGGGCGTCAGCCGTCCGGGTGGGGGCGCACCCGTTCGAGCCAAGTGCGGCACGGGTAGGGGTGGGGCGTGGGCAGGGGGGTAAGAGGCCGCGCGGACGATCTCCCGGTCCGCGGGGCGCGCCGCGCCTAGCAGCAGGTCGGGGTCTTGTCCATAGCCCCCGTGGGCGAGGACTGTCGGTGCTCGAAGGTAGATTCGATGGCGGGGCAGTGTTGCCGGATCGCTCCGGCGCCTGCCCGGAACCGACGATCAGTGGCGCCAGAGGTGCCGTGGACCAGTGGGAGTGATTCGCGTGGATCGTGTCGCGCTGCGTGGGCTTAAGGCCCGGGGCCACCACGGGGTTTTCCCCCGTGAGCGCGAGGAAGGCCAGACCTTCATCGTCGACCTGGTCCTCGGTCTGGACACCCGCCAGGCGGCAGCCTCCGATGATCTCGCGAAGACCGTGCACTACGGGGTCGTGGCCGAGGAGGTGGTGGCCGTCGTGGAGGGCGAGCCCGTCGACCTCATCGAGACCTTGGCGGAGCGCATCGCCGACCAGTGCCTCAAGCACGCGGGCGTGCAGGAAGTGGAGGTGGTGGTGCACAAGCCGGACGCGCCGATCACCGTCCCCTTCGACGACGTGACCATCACCATCACTCGGAGCCGAGTATGAGCAGCAGTGACCCGACCGTACAGCCGGTGCCCGCCTCGGTGGTGGAGCAGGTTGACGCCGCCGACGTGACGCTCTCCAACCCCAAACGCGCCGTGATCTCCCTCGGCAGCAACCTCGGCAACCGCCTGGAGACCCTCCAGGGAGCCGTCGACGCGCTGGAGGACACCCCCGGCCTGCGGGTCAAGGCGGTCTCCCCGGTGTACGAGACCGAGCCGTGGGGCGTGGCACCGGGCAGCCAGCCGTCGTACTTCAACGCCGTGGTGCTGATCAAGACGACGCTGCCGCCGGACTCCCTCCTGGAGCGCGGGCACGCGATCGAGGAGGCCTTCGAGCGGGTCCGCGACGAGCGCTGGGGCCCGCGCACGATCGACGTGGACATCGTCGCCTATCAGGACGTCCTCTCCGACGACCCGCGCCTGACGCTGCCGCACCCGCGCGCCCATGAGCGGGCGTTCGTGCTGGTGCCGTGGCACGACATCGACCCCGAAGCGGTGGTCCCCGGGCGCGGCGCGGTGGCCGAACTCCTCTCGTCGATCGGCCACGCCGGCGTGGCGCCGCGGGCGGATCTGGAACTGCGGCTGCCGGAGTAGCCGTTAGGGTTGCGGGTCGGTTCCCTGCGGGAGACATGCGTACGGAACGGACAGCGCGGCCATAACGGCAAGATGGTCGTGACGGCAGGGATGGTCATGACGGTGCGAGGGGCGATCGCTCGGTGAAGCAGCTACACATCAAGGTGCTGGTCGGGCTGTTCCTGGCGGCCGGGGTGCTCGCCTGGGGCGGCGCCCGGCTGTGGGACTCGTTCGGGACGCTGCCCAGCGTGCCGGTGGCCGCGCCGATCGTGCTGGCACTGATCGCCGCGGTGCTCGCCGCCACCGCCCTCTCGCTCCGCTCGCGGCTGCGCGCCCAGCGTGAGCGCCGGCCCGGCGCGAAGGGCGTCGATCCGCTGGTGGCCGCCCGTGCGGTGGTCTTCGGGCAGGCGAGCGCCCTGGTGGCGTCGCTGGTGGCGGGTCTCTACGGCGGCGTCGGCGTCTTCCTGCTGACCGCCGGGCTCGATGTCGCACCGCGCCGGGACCAGGCGATCTACGCAGGTCTGTCGGTGGTCGCCGGGGCGGCGGTGGTCGCCGCGGCGATCTTCCTGGAGCGGGTGTGCAAGCTTCCCGACGACGAGGGGAACGGCGGGGTCGACGCCGCGGTGTGACACCGCGGTCCGCCGTCGGCCGCGGTCAGGCTCCCGCGCCCGGCACCGTGTCGAGCGACACCTCGCCGCGCGGGAGGTTCCCGGCGTCCGCGGCGGTGGACCGGCGCAGCGCGCCGTGCAGCCCGGCGGGCGTCAGGACGCCCAGATGACGCTCTTCGTCGCGGACCGCGACCCAGCCGGCGTCGTGCTGCAGCATCGCGCTGAGCGCGTCCTTGAGCGGGGCGCCGAGCGGCAGCCAGGCGTCCATCCGCCGGGCGTGCGCACGGACCGTGCCCCCGGGGGCGCTCTTGTCGAAACCTCGGCCGGCCGGCGGGCCGCCCGCCGCTCCCGTGAGCGCCGCGGCCGCCACCCAGCCGTACGCTGATCCGTCGGCCTCCAGGACGACCGCCCAGGGAGCGCCCTCGGAGGTCAGCCGCTCGGCGGCGCGGGCCGCGGGGTCGTCGAGCCGGACGACCGGCGGCTGTTCGAGATCACCGGGGTCGACGGGCGTGACGGAGAGCCGCTTCAGGCCCCGGTCCGCGCCGACGAACCGGGCGGCGTACGGGGTCGCCGGCGCGCCCAGCACCGTCGCGGGGGTGTCGAACTGCTCGATGCGCCCGGCCCCGTAGACCGCGATCCGGTCGCCGAGCCGGACCGCCTCCTCGATGTCGTGGGTGA
This sequence comes from Streptomyces sp. NPDC059008, assembly GCF_042749045.1. Lineage (NCBI taxonomy): Bacteria > Bacillati > Actinomycetota > Actinomycetes > Kitasatosporales > Streptomycetaceae > Streptomyces > Streptomyces sp. NPDC059008. Next base: position 197,337 of record NZ_JBHYJC010000006.1, read on the forward strand.
CGAACAGGACCGTCTTGCGGAGCGTGGACTGCAGCCGCAGGAACTCGTTCTGGAGGTGCTCGCGCACGACCGGGTCGACGGCGCCGAAGGGCTCGTCCATCAGCAGCACGGGCGGGTCGGCGGCGAGCGCGCGGGCCACGCCGACGCGCTGGCGCTGGCCGCCGGAGAGCTGGTCGGGGTAGCGGTCGCCGTACGTCGACGGGTCCAGGCCGACCAGGTCGAGGAGTTCGGCGGCGCGGGCCCTGGCCTTGCCGCGCGGCCGGCCGAGCAGGTGCGGGACGGTGGCGGTGTTGTCCAGGACGGTCTTGTGGGGGAAGAGCCCGACCTGCTGGATGACGTAGCCGATGCGGCGTCGCAGCTGGACCGGGTCGATGGCGGATATGTCCTCGCCGTCGAGGTGGATGCGGCCGCTGGTGGGCTCGACGAGCCGGTTGACCATCTTCATCGTGGTGGTCTTGCCGCAGCCCGAGGGGCCGACGAGCGTGACGAGTTCCCCCTCGGCGACCTCGAAGGTGAGGTCGTCCACGGCTTTCGTACCGTCGGGGTAGCTCTTGGTGACGTGCTCGAAGCGGATCATGATTCCCCCTTGTCGACGGGCCCATTGTGGCCGGGGCCCTGTGAACGCGGTGTTGCGCGCGGATGGCGATGCGGCCGGTGAGCTGCGGGGCCGGGCCGATTGTCAGTGGTGGGGGTTAGGGTCGCAGACAGCCACCGCAAGGGTGTGCGACGGGGGCGGGGGAGGTGACGAGTCATGAGCGGCAGTGCCGCCGGGTCGAGCTGTCTGGTGACGAACGACTGGATCTGCGGTGAGTATCTGCGCACCCGCAGCCAGGAGTTGGTGGACGCGACGGTCCAGCACATCGGCATCACCGCCGTGTCCGTGGCGATCGGCCTGCTGATCGCCTTTCCGCTGGCGCTGCTCGCCCGGCACCGCCGGGGCGCGGCCGGGCCGGTCCTGGGGCTGACGACGGTGTTGTACACGGTCCCCTCGCTGGCGATGTTCGCGTTGCTGACACCGGTGTTCGGGGTCTCGGCGGCGGTGGTCGTCACGGGCCTGGTGCTGTATTCGCTGACGATCCTGGTGCGCAACATCCTCGCGGGTCTGCAGGCGGTGCCCGCCGAGGTGCGGGAGGCCGCCCGCGGGATGGGGTACGGCTCCGCGCGGCTGCTGTTCGAGGTGGAACTCCCGCTGGCGCTGCCCGCGGTGGTGGCCGGCCTGCGGATCGCGACGGTCTCGACGGTGGCGATGACGACCGTCGGCTCCGTCGTCGGGTACGGCGGCCTGGGGAATCTCATATCCAGCGGTATGGAGGGCTTCTTCAAGGCGGAGGTGCTGACGGCGTCGGTGCTGTGTGTGCTGCTGGCGCTGGCGGCCGATGTGCTGCTGATGGGCCTTCAGCGGCTGCTGACGCCCTGGACGCGGGCGCAGGCGCGGGCGAAGTCCCGTGCCCGGCGCGGCGCACGGACGGCGAAGGCGGTGGGCTGAGCATGGGCGCGATCGCGGATGCCTGGCAGTGGCTGACGACGGCGGCCAACTGGGCGGGGGAGAAGGGGGTGTGGCATCGGCTGGCCGAGCATGTCTGGCTCAGCGGGCTGTGCCTGCTCCTCGCCTGTCTGATAGCCCTGCCGGTGGCGCTGTATCTGGGGCACATCGGCAAGGGCGGGGCCCTGGCGGTCAACCTCTCCAACGTGGGGCGCGCGGTACCGACGTTCGCGGTGCTGGTGCTGCTGACGCTCAGTCCGCTGGGGCGGCACGGGGACTGGCCGACGATCATCGCGCTGGTGCTGTTCGCCGTGCCGCCGCTGCTGACCAACGCCTATCTGGGCATGCGGGAGGCGGACCGTGATGTGGTCGAGGCGGCGCGCGGGATGGGGATGTCGGGGCCGCAGCTCCTGGTGCGGGTCGAGATACCGCTCGCCTATCCGCTGATCATGACCGGCCTGCGGTCGGCCACGGTCCAGGTGGTGGCGACCGCGACGCTGGCCGCGCTCGCCGGCGGCGGGGGCCTGGGCCGGATCATCACCGCCGGCTTCGGCAACTACGACACCGCCCAGGTCGTCGCGGGCGCCGTGCTGGTGGCCGTGCTCGCCCTGGCCGTGGAGGGCGTACTCGTCCTCGCGGAGCGGCTCCTGGACCCGATGCGGGGGCGGCGCCGCGCCGTGCGGACAGCATCGCGTACGACCAGGGGCGCGGGCGAGGGGCGCAGCCGCGGCACACCGGCATCGGCACCCGCCCCGTAGGGACCGAAGCCGACCGGCGTCCCCGACCGTCTCTGCCGGCCCGGCCACGACCTGGCCGACCCGACCACGACGTGACCCGACCGCGACCCGACCGCCCCGATCACAACCTGACCGACCCGAACCCGACCGAACCCGACCGGACCACGACCCGAACCCGACCCGGCCGGACCCGAGCTGATCCGAACGGACTGAATGGTGGCATCCATGAGCAGCAAGTCGCGCGCGGCCCGGACCGCGCTTGTCGCGGGCACCGTCGTCGCGCTGGCGGCCGGACTGGCCGCGTGCGGTGGCCAGAGCCTGGAGGAGAAGGGCGGCGGCAAGGGAGGCAAGGGCGAGCTCGTCATCGGCTCGGCCGGTTTCACCGAGTCGAAGGTGCTCGCCGAGATATATTCCAAGGTCCTCGCCGACGCCGGATACCGCACCCGGGTGCAGACGCTCGCCAATCGCGAGCTGTATGAACCGGCCCTGGAGAAGGGCCAGATCGATGTGGTTCCGGAATACGCCTCCACGCTCGCCGAATTCCTCAACGCGAAGAAGAACGGCAGCAAGGCGAAGCCCGTCGCCTCCAGTGACGTCGACAAGACGGTGGCGGCGCTGAAGAAGCTCGCCGGGCCGCGCGGACTCAAGGTCCTGCCCGCGGGTGGGGCGACGGATCAGAACGCGTTCGCGGTCACCAAGGAATTCGCCGCCGAGCACAAGCTGAAGACCCTCTCCGACCTCGGCAAATCGAAGCAGAAGATCAAACTCGCGGCGGGCGAGGAGTGCGAGACCCGGGTGTTCTGCAAGCCGGGCCTGGAGCGGACGTACGGCATCGACATCACGGGCCTGGACCCCAAGGGAGTCGGGACCCCGCAGGCCAAGCAGGCGGTCAAGGACGGCACCGACCAACTGGTGCTCACCACGACCACGGACGCCACGCTCGACAACTTCGGCCTGGTGCTTCTCAAGGACGACAAGAAGCTCCAGAACGCCGACAATGTGCTGCCGGTGCTGAATGCCAAGAGCGCAGGTGACAAGGAGATCGAGGCCGCCCTCGGGAAGCTCGCGAACGCGCTGACGACCGAAGATCTGATCGACCTGAACCGCAAGGTGGATGCCGAGCGGCTCAAGCCCGCGGATGTCGCGCAGGCGTTTTTGGAGTCCAAGGGGCTGGCCGAGAAGTAACCAGCGGGAAACGGATTGGCGGGCGGGGCCCCATAGGTCCCGCACGCACGGTAAGTTTCTGGCCATGCCACGAGGACGCCACCGCCATTCACCACCCCTCCACCGGCTGCTTCCTCCCTCGACGGTCGCCGGTGCGTCAATCGCCTGCGCCGCGGGCGCGTGGTTTGTCGGCGACGATCTGGTGCAACGGGTGCTCGCCGCGGGCGCGGCAGCCGCCGCACTGACCGGCGCCGTCCTGCTGCGGAGCTGGGACCGCAAGGCCGGCCGACGGGTCGCCGAACTCACCCGCGCCCGGGTGCGCGACGAGTGGCGCACCGAGGAGCGGATAGCCGAGCTCGAAACGGACGTCGAGGAGTCCCGCGAGCTCCGGGTGGCCCTGGACACCAAACTGCGTGCCAAGCGTGCCGAATTGGCCCGGCTGCGCAGCGAGCACGCCGAGCTGCTGCGCCGCTACGCCACCGCCGAGACCGAGCGGGCCAGCGCCCTGGAGGGCCGCCGACTGCTCGCCATAGAGGCCGCCGCCCCGGCCAGGGCGCTGCCGGCCGCCGCCGGCCCCCTCCCGGCGCAGCGCGAGCCCGCCGCGACGTCGGGCCGCCCGGCCGCGGACCGCCAGGGCCCGACCCCCGCCCTGTACGCGCGGGCCGACCGGGCGCTGGGTCAACTGGCCCGTAACGCCGCCAGGCAGCGCGCCGCCCAGAACGCCACGGGTACGCCGCGGGCCGGCGACCGGGCGGCGGCGACCGCCCCCGCCGGGTCCGCCGACGGTGCCGCCCAGAGCGGCCGGACCGGCCGGAGCGCCCAGGACGGTGAGAACGGCCGGGGGAACAACCGGGCGGCCGCCGCCGAGCGCACGGGCGAGGCACGCCACGCCCGTACGGCCACCGCCGCCGGACCCGCGCTCCGCCCCGTCCCGGCCACCGCCACCGCCGTCGCCCCGCACCGCCCCACCGCCTCGCGCGAACTGGGCGGCTTCGACTTCTTCGGCAACGCGGCCGCCGCCGGCCCCCGGGAGCTTCCCGCGCCGCTGGAGGACGATCTGGCGGACGTCGTCGGCGACGAGGCGCTCGCGGAGCAGTCGGCCCGCGCGAAGGCCCGTGTGGCGCGTACAGAGGCGCGCAAGGGGACGCGTGCGGAGCTGACCGCGGGGAGCGCCGGGACGGACGGCGAGGAGGCCGCCGAACCGACCGCGGACGGCGAGACCACCACCGGCGCGGGCGAGGTCATCGACCTCACCGCGCACGACGAGACCGAACAGCTCGACCTCGGCGCGCTGCGCAGCGCGATGTCCTGACGGCGCCAGCGCGCCACGACCTCGGCACCGTGTCCTGACCGAGGCCGGCGGGCGCCGGCACATCCGGCAGATCGGCCCCGGAGCCTCACCGGCTCCGGGGCCGCACGCTTTCGGCGGTCTCGGCTCCCGCGGCCCGTAGCGGCGGCTGTCCACAGGGTGTGGACGAGGTGGGCGAGGGCGGGGACGGCGGCAGACGCAGGCCGGGCCGCGCGCCGGACCGACGGCGAGATGGTGCTCACCCGGGGGACAGCGGCCCGGCGCGCCGCCCGCCGCCTACTTGTCGATGTCGCCCACGACGAAGAAGAGCGACCCGAGAATCGCCACCATGTCGGCGACCAGCGTCCCCGGCAGCAGCTCCACCAGCGCCTGGATGTTGTTGAACGACGCCGAGCGCAGCTTGAGGCGGTAGGGGGTCTTGTCGCCCTTGGAGACGAGGTAGTAGCCGTTGATCCCCAGGGGGTTCTCGGTCCAGGCGTACGTCGTGCCCTCGGGCGCCTTCAGGACCTTGGGGAGCCGCTGGTTGATCGGCCCCGCGGGCAGCTCGGCGATCCGGTCCAGGCAGGCGTCGGCGAGATCGAGCGCGTTGTGGCTCTGCTCCAGGAGGCACTCGAAGCGCGCCAGGCAGTCGCCCTCCTGCCGGGTGACGACCTTGAGCGTGGACCGCAGCTCCTCGTACGCCAGATACGGCTCGTCGCGCCGCAGGTCGAAGTCGACACCGGAGGCGCGGGCGATCGGCCCGGAGACGCCGTAGGCGTGCACCGTCTCGGGCGCGAGCACGCCGATGCCCCGCGTACGGCCGCGGAAGATCTCGTTGCCCAGGACCAGGTTGTCGAAGACGTCCATCCGGGAGCGCACATCGGCGACGGCGTGCCGGGCCCGGCCGAGCCAGCCGGCCGGCAGGTCCTCCTTGAGGCCGCCGACCCGGTTGAACATGTAGTGCATCCGGCCGCCGGAGATCTCCTCCATGACGGTCTGCAGCTCCTCGCGCTCACGGAACGCGTGGAAGACGGGGGTGATGCCGCCCAGCTCCAGGGGGTAGGAGCCGAGGAACATCAGATGGTTCAGCACGCGGTTCAGCTCGGCCAGCAGCGTCCGCACCCACACCGCGCGCTCGGGTACCTCCATGCCCAGCATCCGCTCGACGGCCATCACCACGCCCAGCTCGTTGGAGAACGCCGACAGCCAGTCGTGCCGGTTGGCGAGCATGATGATCTGGCGGTAGTCGCGCGCCTCGAAGAGCTTCTCCGCGCCGCGGTGCATATAGCCGATCACCGGCTCGGCGTGCTGGATCCGCTCGCCGTCAAGGACGAGGCGCAGCCGCAGCACACCATGCGTCGAGGGATGCTGCGGGCCGATGTTCAGCACCATGTCGGTGCTCTCCGCCGCGCCGCCGATGCCGACCGTCGTCTCCGTCATGGGAACAGTCTCGCAGCACCTGGTCCACGCCTCTCAGGTGTCCCACCCCTTGAGCCGCTCAGGCGTCCCGCCCCGTGAGCAGTCCCGCGCACTCCCCGCCCACCGGCTCCAGGAGCCAGCCGAAGCCGCCCAGGCCCGCCGGGTCGGTCAGCTCCGCCGCCGCACCCGCCGCGCTCAGCGCCCGCAGGTAGGCGCCGGGGTCTGTGCCGGCCAGGGCGAGCGGTGGGCGCCGGCCGTCCACCCCCAAGGCGCGCAGCGCCTCGCGCTGGGTCAGCCGCTCCGCCGACGGGCCGGCGCAGGCGTCCAGCGCGACATGGGCGGTGATGTCGCAGCTGCCGTCCGGCACGGGGTGCACCTCGCGGCCGTCGCGGAAGCCGGTGAGGGTGCCGAAGAGCGGGCGGTCGCCACGTTCGTGGGCGTAGTCGGCGGCGACGGCGAGCCCGGCGCGCAGCGAGCGGACCGCCCGCGCCCAGGCCTGGTCCCGGGGACGGCCGATTTCGGCGCGTATCCCGGGGGAGGGGGCGTCGGCCGTGGCGTCCTCGGAGGCGCTCAGCGGAGGCGCCCACCACCGGCGGAGCCACGCCGCGTCCGCCCCGTCGACCGGCTCGCCCAGCCGCTCGGTGCCGTCGGCGCGGACCAGCACCCGGCGCGGCACGCCGTCCGCGTCCGTCTCGACGACGTCGACCGGCACGTTGTCGAGCCATTCGTTCGCGAACAGCAGCCCGGTGACCGAGCCGGGGGCGGGCAGCTCGGCCAGCCAGCCGATCCGCCGGTCCAGACCCTCGGGGCGGGCGGCACGCTCCACGGCGTACGGGTGCAGCCGTGCGGCGACCTCGTCCGGCAGTGCGGCCAGCACCCCGGTCAGCAGCTCGCCGCGCCCGGCGCCGACGTCGATCAGCGCCAGCTCGTCCGGGTGGCCGAGTGCGGCGTCGACGCGGCACAGGAGCGTGGCGACCGCACCGGCGTAGAGGGGGGAGGCATGGACGGAGGTACGGAAGTGGCCGGCCGGGCCGGGCCCGCCGGGCCGGGTGTAGAAGCCGTCGTCCGCCCCGTACAGCGCCCGCTCCGTCGCGTCCCGCCAGCCGCACCACTCGTTCGTCACCCGTCCCACGGTACGGGCGGGCGCGGGCCCCTGGCGGCCGGGGAGACCGGGGGACCGAGGATCGGCTCGCGGGGCGACTACGGGGATCGGCTCGCGGGGCGACGACGGCGGTCGGCCCAGGCGGAGATGCGGATCGGCCCACGCGGAGATGCGGATCGGCCCAGGCGGAGATGCGGATCGGCCCCCGCGGAAAACGCGCGGAGATGTGGAGATCATCCTCCGGTCCACCACATTCGGCGCAGAGAGTCTCCACCTTGCGGAGTAGGCCGGTCGCACAGGATCGCTCCTCCGGTTGACCCGTACACCTATCCGGGCTGCCTACGCTGGGTTACGTGCAGCGCCTCTACGACTTCCTCCGCAGGCACCCGACGGGAGTGGACACCTTCTGGGCCGTCCTCCTCCTCGGGTTCAGCGGGCTGTGGCTCGCGGCCGACACCTCAGGCACCGAGCAGATCATCGCTGCGATCTTCACAGTCGGCCTGTGCCTCGTCATCGCGCTGCGCCGCAAGGCACCCGTGAAGATGCTGCTGCTGACGGCCGCCATCGGCGTCGGTCAACTGATCTTCGCCATCCCGACCAACCCGGGTGACTTCGCGATGTTCGTGATCACCTACACCGTCGCCTCCGGCCCCACCATCCCCCGCTGGGCCTCCCGCTGCGCGCTCGCCGGCGCCCTCCTGGGCCCCGCCCTGTCCCTGTGGCGCTTCTCGGAGGGGCCCACCAGCCGGCCGGTGTGGGAGATGGCGTTCTTCACCGCGCTGCTCACCGTGCCCTTCGTACTGGCCTGGGTGCTCGGCGACTCCATGCGCACCCGCCGCGCCTACTGGGCGCAGCTGGAGGAGAAGGCCGCCCGGCTGGAGAAGGAGCGCGAGGCGCAGTCCCGGATCGCGGTCGCCGCCGAACGCGCCCGGATCGCCCGCGAGCTGCACGACGTCGTCGCCCACAACGTCTCGGTGATGGTCGTCCAGGCCGACGGCGCCGCCTACGTCCTGGACACCGCCCCCGAACAGACCCGTCAGGCCCTGGAGACGATCTCCGGCACCGGGCGCCAGGCACTGGCCGAGATGCGCCGCCTGCTGGGCGTACTGCGCACCGGCGAACAGCCCGAGAGCGGCGAGTACGTCCCCCAGCCGGGCGTCGAGCAGCTGAGTGATCTCATCGACCAGGTGCGCGGCGCCGGACTTCCGGTCGACTTCCGGGTGGAGGGCGAGGCCCGCCCGCTGCCCAGCAGCGTCGAACTGACCGCGTACCGCATCGTCCAGGAAGCGCTCACCAACACCCGCAAACACGGCGGCCCCGATGTCGGTTCCACCGTCCGCCTGGCCTACAAGGACGACGAACTCGACCTGCTCGTCGAGGACGACGGACGGGGCGCCCAGCACGAGCTGTACGAAGAGGGCGGGGCGGACGGCCTCGGGCACGGCCTGATCGGCATGCGCGAACGGGTCGGCATGGTCGGCGGCAGTCTGACCGCGGGCCCGCGGCCGGGCGGCGGCTTCCGTGTCACCGCCGTGCTGCCGCTCAAACCGGAGCGGTGAGCCGAGTCGGCCGGCCCGCCACGGTCCGCACCGCCGACGCACCCGCCCCGCCCACCGCCTCGACCCCGTACGCTCGGCCGCCTCACTCTCCTGCTCTGAAGGGATCCCCACGCCATGACCATCCGCGTGATGCTCGTCGACGACCAGGTGCTGCTGCGCACCGGCTTCCGGATGGTGCTGGCCGCGCAGCCCGACATGGAGGTCGTCGCCGAAGCGGGTGACGGCGTGGAGGCTCTGGAGGTGCTGCGCTCCACCAAGGTCGACGTGATCCTCATGGACGTCCGCATGCCGCATCTGGACGGGGTGGAGGCCACCCGCCGGATCTGCGAGGGCGGGCAGAAGGAGGGCGCCCCGAAGGTGCTCATCCTGACCACCTTCGACCTGGACGAATACGCCTTCTCCGCGCTGAAGGCCGGCGCCAGCGGCTTCATGCTCAAGGACGTGCCGCCGGACGAACTGCTCGCCGCCATCCGGGCGGTGGAGAGCGGCGACGCGGTCGTCGCGCCGTCCACCACCCGCCGGCTCCTCGACCGCTTCACGCCGATGCTGCCCGCCACCTCCGCCGAGCCGTCCCGGCCCGAGCTGGAGCGGCTGACCGAACGCGAGCGGGAGGTGCTGCTGCTGGTCGCCCAGGGCCTGTCGAACGGTGAGATCGCGGCCCGGTTGGTGCTGTCGGAGGCCACCGTCAAGACCCATGTCGGCCGGATCCTCACCAAACTGAGCCTGCGCGACCGGGTCCAGGCAGTGGTCCTCGCATACGAGACGGGGCTGGTACGGGCGGGCGGGTCAGGGGGAACGGGCGCCTAGCGGATTGGGCGCCTAGCCAAGCGGGCGCCCAGCCGAGCGGGCTCCCTCAACGCAGCACGCCTTCAAGGAAGTCGCTGCCCAGCCGGGCCACCACCTGGAGGTCCAGCTGGTGCAGCACATAGCGCCCACGGCGCCGCGTCTGGATCAGCCCGGCCTTCTTCAGCATCGCGACATGGCGCGACACCTCCGGCGGGGTGATGCCGTACGCGTTCGCCAGCTCCCCCGTCGTGTGCGGCCCCCGCGACAGCGTGCGGCACAGCTGCATCCGCATCGGGTGTGCCAGCGCCTCCAGCCGCTGCTGTACGAGTTCCAGCGCGGCCGGCGCCGGCAACTCCGGGCTGGCGACCGGGTACTGGATCACCGGACGCCACCCCGGCGCATGGCTGAACACCAGATGCGGCCAGCCGAACGACGTCGGCAGGAACGTGACGCCGGGGTCCGCGGGGCTCGCATACGCCGTCGTACGGCCGCCGGCCAGCTTGTCGATCACGATCCGTACGCCGCCGCTGCCGTCCTGCGCCTCCTCCAGCGACAGCGCCGCCGACGTCGCCGGCAGCGTCTCGGCCAGGCCCTTGCGGCGCAGCAGCTCGGTCTTGTGCCGGGCGTCCGCGGCCAGTTGGATGCCCACCCGCCGCCAGATGTCCCCGAAGAACGCCTCCTCGCAGTCCTCGAACAGCCGGCGCAGCCACACCCGCAGGCCGTCGGGATCGGTCAGCATCCGATCGGTGAAGGCCGCCTGCCGGGGGCCCCGCGCGGCGGCCATCTCCCGTACGCGCGCCCGCTCGTCCGCGTCGACGAGGGGCGAGGGGGTGAGATGGGTGTACTTCGGCGAGCAGGAGATCTCGAACGCGGCGGCCACGAACCGCTCATCGTCGATCTTGTCCAGCTCGTCCAGGTCCTCGGCCAGCGTCGCCCCGGGACGGGCCGGCAGCAGGATGTCGGAGCGGGAGGAGCGCCACAGGAAATCCGCCTCGCACAGCCGGTCGGCCAGGTCGGTCTTCAGCGCCGCGTTGGTGGCGGTGACCCAGCCGTGCAGCCCGGGGTGGTGCCCCGGCTCGGACAGCGCGTGCAGCGCGGCGCTCAGCTCCGCCAGGGGCGAGGGGGAGAAGACGACGCGCTCCGCCGGCAGCCCGGTGATGTCGATGACGTTGGCCATGGAACCATCATGCGCGAGCCCGCGACCTGCACGGTCGTCGATTGACGGCTCCCGTCAATCGACGCGCCCCAGCCGGCCGGACCACCCCACAGTGGGACCCATGGACGCCATCCAGCAACACCTCCTCGACACCTACCGCACCGCCCAACAAGCCGAGGCCACCCCACCCGCTCCGGGGTTCCACACCGTCCGTACCGCTCAGGAGATCCGCCAGTGGCGACGCTTCCAGGACGTGGTCTTCGGAACGCAGGGGTGGGGGCTGGAGCGGATCCGGCGGGCCGTACGCGCAACCGTCCCGGGCTTCCCCCGCCCCCGCCCCGCCGCCCACCCACTCGCTCCCACCCCGGCCGAGAACCGCTCGCCGGAGCCGACCACCCGGGACGGCAACGGCCTGCTCCGTGCCTGAGCCCTGCCTGATGAGCCAGGGCCGGACAGGCCCCAGTGCTCCGGCACCGGTACCGGAGCGACGCTGGGCACCCCCGAGCCGATGCCCCCGGCTGCGGGCGACGCGCAGGGTGTCACCGAGGGCGTCTCTCAAGCAGCGGGCGAGGTAGCACAGTTCGTGGGCGGTGGCCCTTTCGTCGAGCAGCGTCAACTCCTCTCTGGAGATGCGAATGCCTGTCGCGATGATGCCGTCATCAGGCGACTCGAACGCCTCTCTAGGATGTCTAGAGATCGCCAGGAGGGAAGCGCCGCCATGGTTGGCCAGGACAAGCAGTGGCCCAAGTACCAGCGGATCGCCGAGGCTTTGAAGCAGGCCATCGCCTCAGGCGCATACCAGCCGGGCGATCGCCTGCCCGGAGAGAACGACCTGATGGCCGAGCACGGCGTCGCGCGGATGACGGCGCGTCAGGCGCTGGGAGTGCTGCGTTCCGAGGGGCTGGCCGAGTCCCGTAAGGGGGCTGGGGTGTTCGTGCGGAGTTTCCGGCCGATCCGGCGGCGCGGGATTCCTCGCCTGGCACAGGAGCACTGGGGCGCCGGGCACTCCGTCTGGTCGGCCGATGTGCCTGATCGGGACCTGGTGGTGGACGAGGCCACCACCGGCGAAGAGCGGGCGGGCGACTCCGTTGCGGCACGGCTCGACATCGCGCCGGGTGCGGCTGTTTGTGTGCGCAGACGTCGCTTCGTGCTCGACGGGAAACCCGTGCTGCTCTCCACGTCCTTCCTCCCGGCCGATCTGGTGGCGGGGTCGGCGATCACCCAACCCGATAGCGGGCCTGGCGGGATCTATGCCCGGCTCGCGGAACTGGGTGCGGGACCGGTGCGCTTCCGGGAGGAGGTGCGGGTCCGCATGCCCTCGACAGGTGAGGCCGAGCGGTTGCGGCTGCCCTCCGGCACGCCCGTGATCCTCATCAGTCGTACGGCGGTGACCGAGGAGGGGCGCGCGGTTGAGGTCAACGAGATGACGCTCGACTCGTCGGCCTATGTGCTGGAGTACGACTTCGACGCCTGAGCCGGTTCATCCGCTGAGTGCGCAGCCCTGGGAGGCCGGGCCGACGGCGGCCACGGTGTCCGGACGCGCGACGCGACGCGTGCTCCGGGATGCCGGGGGCGGGCCGCGGTATCCGCCCCCGGTCGTGCCCGGGGCGAAGTCCGCGCCCGGCCCGCCTGGTCCGCCCGGCGCGCCCGGTCCGCGCCCGTGCGGGCCGGCCCATGGCTAGGAGGCTGTCCCCGTCACCCTCCCCACATAGCCCACGAACTCCACGACCGCCCTCTGCACGTCCGCGGCCGTCCACTCCATGGCGGAGGCGGCGACCGTCATCTCGGTCATCGCCACCCCGGGCGGTCCGGCCAGATCCGGCGCGAACCACTTGCGGAACAGCGTCGTCCTGGCCTCCTCCGCCTGCCGGACCACGGCCTCGTTCAGCGCCGCGGGCGGATACGGCAGCCACAGCTGGAACTCGTGGGTGTGCGGGACCTGCGGGTGCACCCTGAACCACGGCACACCCGCCTCGGTCAGACCGTCGTGCAGCGCCCGCGCCACGACCTCGGCGTGCGCCACGTACCCGGGCAGCCGTGGCAACTCGTGGTCCAGACCGGCCAGTGCGGCCAACGCGGTCGGCCACTGCTGGAACAGCTGGCCGCCGTAACGGTGTCGCCAGGCGCGCGCCTCCGCCACGAAGTCCTCGCTGCCGGCGAGCGCGGCGCCCGATATGCCGCCGAGCGACTTGTAGTACGAGACGTACACGCTGTCCGCGAGGGCCGCGATCTCCGGGAGGGAGCGGCCGAAGTGCCGGCCGCACTCCCACAGCCGTGCGCCGTCGAAGTGCACCACCGCATCGCGGTCCCGGGCCGCCGCCACCACAGCGGTCAGCTCCTCCCAGGTGGGCAGCGTGAATCCGACGTCCCGCAGCGGGAGTTCGAGGGCGAGGGTGCCGAACGGCTCCTGGAGGTCGTATATCTCGGCGGCGGTCGGCAGCCGGGGAGCGCCGGTCGGATGCACCATGCGCAGCCCGCTGACCACCGCGTAGGCATCGCGCTCATGCACCTCCAGATGGGAGCGGGGGTGACCGGCGACCGTCGCATTGCCCGTACGCCCCGCCCAGCAGCGCAGCGCCACCTGCTGGGCCATCGTGCCGGTCGGGAAGAAGGCGGCGGCCTCGGTGCCCAGGATTTCGGCCGTCCGGCGCTCCAGTTCGCCGACTATGCCGTCGTCGTTGCCGTAGACATCGACCCAGTCGTCCAGGTCGTATGCGGCGGGAGCGTCGGCCACCAGGCGCTTCAACCGCTCGCGGACGGTCTCGACGGGTGCGCCGCCCGGCAGTACCCGCTCCGAGCCGCGGAACGCCGCGAGCATCCGATCCCGCTCGACCGGGGCGGCGCCATGGAGCTCGTCCGAGTCCGCGTCGATTCCCCTGCCGGAATCGGTCACAGTGCCGGCGTCTGCGCCGGTGTCCCCCTCCGAAGGGGTACTGCCCGAGGCGTCTCGCGCGGCCCCGTCCGGAGCCCCGTCCCCTGTTTGCGTCGTGCGCTTCATCCGTCCCCCTGCCGTGCTCGTTCCGCCGGCTCGCCTGCCCTTTTCTCGGGCCTTCCGCGCGCCGATGCACCGATCATGACCCAGCCCGTCGCGGGCCCGCGACCCCTGTGGATAACTCTCGCGAGAGGACCCCCGTCTCACCCTCGGTACAGCACTGAAGCACGCCGGAAGCACTCGCGTAGCATGGCGAGGAATCGTCCGGTACCCCCCGCGGACTGGAACGGAAGGCCATCGCCGCGTGAACGCAACCACACCCATCGAGGCCCAGGACCGCCCCGCCCGGCTGACCGTCGGAGTCGTCGGCGCAGGCCGTGTCGGGCCCGCCCTCGCCGCGTCGCTGCAGCTCGCAGGGCATCGCCCGGTCGCCGTTTCGGGAGTCTCCGACGCCTCCGTACGGCGTGCCGCCGAGCTGCTGCCCGACGTCCCGCTGGTCACCCCGGCCGAGGTGCTCGCCCGCGCCGACCTCGTCCTGCTGACCGTTCCCGACGATGCCCTCGCGGGCCTGGTGAGCGGCCTTGCGGAGACCGGCGCCGTACGGCCGGGCCAGCTGCTGGTGCACACCTCGGGGCGCTACGGGACGGCGGTGCTGGACCCGGCCACCCGGGCCGGTGCGCTGCCGCTCGCCCTGCACCCGGCCATGACGTTCACCGGCACCTCCGTGGACATCCAGCGGCTGGCCGGCTGCTCGTTCGGGGTGACCGCCCCCGATGAGCTGCGGATGGCCGCCGAGGCGCTGGTCATCGAGATGGGCGGGGAACCCGAGTGGATCGCGGAATCCTCCCGTCCGCTCTACCACGCGGCCCTCGCGATCGGCGCGAACCACCTGGTCACGCTCGTGGCCCAGTCGATGGAGCTGCTGCGCGACGCGGGCGTGCAGGCCCCGGACCGAATGCTCGGCCCGCTGCTCGGCGCGGCGCTGGACAACGCGCTGCGCTCCGGTGACGCCGCGCTGACCGGACCGGTCGCGCGGGGTGACGCCGGCACCGTGGCCGCCCATGTCGCCGAGCTGCGCCGGCACGCGCCGCAGAGCGTCGCGGGCTATCTCGCCATGGCCCGTACGACCGCGGACCGGGCGCTCGCCCACGGCCTGCTGAAGCCGGAACTGGCCGAGGACCTCCTCGACGTGCTCGCGGACGCCGGCGACGGCCCCGGCCCCGCCTCCGGCGCAGCCGCCCCCGGTACGGCCGACCCGGACCCCGGCACCCCGGGACAAGGCCCCGACACCCCCGACACCCCCGACCACGGCCCTGAAGGAGGCGACCGGTGACCTCCTCGCCCGTGAGCCCGACGCCGGCACCGCAGCCGTCCCCGGATCCCGCACCGGCGCACCCCGCCCCCCTCCTGCACACCGCCGCCGCGCTGCGCGATCTGCCGCGCCGAGGCGGCGCGCGCGCCGTCGTCATGACCATGGGGGCGCTGCACGAGGGGCACGCCACCCTGGTCCGCACCGCCCGCCGCCGGGTCGGGCCGGACGGGCAGGTCGTCGTCACCGTCTTCGTCAATCCGCTGCAGTTCGGGGCGGGCGAGGACCTCGACCGCTACCCGCGGACCCTGGACGCGGACGTCGAGCTGGCCGTGGCGGCCGGTGCGGAGGTGGTCTTCGCCCCGTCCGTCGAGGAGGTCTATCCGGGCGGTGAGCCGCAGATCCGGATCGCCGCGGGCCCCATGGGCACCCGCCTGGAGGGTGCCAGCCGCCCCGGCCACTTCGACGGCGTGCTCACCGTCGTCGCCAAGCTGCTGCATCTGACCGCGCCGGACATCGCGTTCTTCGGCGAGAAGGACGCCCAGCAGCTCGCCGTCATCACGCGGATGGCGGCCGACCTGAATTTCCCCGTCGAGATCGTCGGCGTCCCCACGGTGCGCGAGGACGACGGCCTCGCCCTCTCCAGCCGCAACCGCTACCTGTCCTCCCCGGAGCGGCGCACCGCGCTGGCGCTCTCCGCGGCCCTGTTCGCGGCCCGCGACCGGCTCACCGCCGAGGAGGCGCTGCGCGCCCGCGCCGCCTCCGCCGGCCACCCGGCACAGGACCGCTCCGCGGCACTGGCCGCGATCGGCGAGGACCGCGCCGCCGCCGACGCGCACGCCGTCGCCTACGCCGCCGCGGGCCCGCCGCACGGGCCGTCCGTGGCGCGCGCCGCGGCCCGCGCGGTCCTGGAGGACGCCGCCCACCTCGACCCGCCGCTCGCGCTCGACTACCTGGCACTGGTCGATCCGTCGGACTTCACCGAGATCCCGGACGGCTACCAGGGCGAGGGCATCCTCGCGGTGGCCGCCAAGGTGGGCACCACACGCCTCATCGACAACATCCGTCTCGTCTTCGGAGCCCCGCCCCCACAGGACGAGGCCGCCCACCGGGCAGCGCCCCGCTCCGGCGGGACGATGCCGGACCCCGGCGCCCCCGGCACGTCCGCCGCACCCGCCACACCGCCCACCACCCCCCAAGGCCCCCTCGGAGTGACCCGATGACCGCCACTGGAACAGGCCCTGCCACCGGAGCAGGAACCGGCCCCGTACCAGGCACCGGCATACGTCTCAACGCCCCCGCCCCCGGCTGGGCCATCGAGGCGGACGTCGTCGTCGTGGGCTCCGGCGTGGCCGGGCTGACCGCCGCCCTGCGCTGCGCCGCGGCCGGCCGCCGGACCGTCGTCGTCACCAAGGCCCGCCTGGACGACGGCTCCACCCGTTGGGCGCAGGGCGGCATAGCGGCGGCCCTGGGCGACGGCGACACCCCCGAGCAGCACCTGGCCGACACCCTGGTCGCGGGCGCCGGACTCTGCGACGAGGTGGCCGTACGCACCCTGGTCACCGAAGGCCCGGACGCCGTCAACCGGCTGATCGGCACCGGTGCGCGCTTCGACACCGCACCGGGCAGCGACGAGATAGCGCTCACCCGTGAGGGCGGCCACCACCGCAGCCGCATCGTGCACGCCGGCGGCGACGCCACCGGGGCCGAGGTCTCCCGCGCGCTGGTCGAGGCGGTGCGCGCCGCCGGACTGCGCACCATCGAGAACGCCCTCGTCCTGGACCTGCTCAAGGACGCCGAAGGCCGCACCTCCGGCGTCACCCTGCACGTCATGGGCGAGGGCCAGCACGACGGCGTCGGCGCCGTCCACGCCCCCGCCGTGGTCCTCGCCACCGGAGGCATGGGGCAGGTCTTCTCCGCGACCACCAACCCGGCCGTCTCCACCGGCGACGGCGTGGCCCTCGCCCTGCGCGCCGGCGCCGAGGTCTCGGACCTCGAATTCGTGCAGTTCCACCCCACGGCCCTGTACTTGGGCCCGGAAGCGGAGGGCCAGCAGCCGCTGATCTCCGAGGCCGTACGGGGCGAGGGCGCACACCTCGTCGACGCCGACGGCACCCGCTTCATGGTCGGCCGGCACGAGCTGGCCGAACTGGCGCCGCGCGACATCGTCGCCAAGGGCATCACGCGCCGCGCCCAGGAGCAGGGCACCGACCACATGTACCTGGACGGCCG
Source organism: Streptomyces sp. NPDC059008 (assembly GCF_042749045.1). Classification (NCBI taxonomy): domain Bacteria; kingdom Bacillati; phylum Actinomycetota; class Actinomycetes; order Kitasatosporales; family Streptomycetaceae; genus Streptomyces; species Streptomyces sp. NPDC059008. The sequence goes on from NZ_JBHYJC010000006.1 coordinate 214,504, forward strand.
GCACTTCGGCGCGCAGATGTGGGAGCAACGCTTCCCGACCATCCTGGCGGCCTGCCGCTCCCACGGCATCGACCCGGTCACCGAGCCGATCCCGGTCGCGCCCGCCGCGCACCACGCCTCCGGCGGAGTCCGCACCGACCTGCACGGCCGGACGACCGTGCCCGGCCTCTACGCGTGCGGCGAGGTCGCCTGCACCGGCGTGCACGGCGCGAACCGGCTCGCCTCCAACTCCCTCCTGGAGGGGCTGGTGTTCGCGGAGCGGATCGCCGCCGACATCACCGCCCGCCCGGTTCGCACGCCCGAGCCGCCCGTCGCACCGCAGGGCCCGTGCGCGCCGCTGCTCGCCCCCGAGGCACGGATCAGGATCCAGCGGGCCATGACCGCGGGCGCCGGAGTGCTGCGGTCGGCGCAGAGCCTTATGGAGGCGACCAAGGCGCTCCTCCGGCTGCAGCGCGAGGCCGACGGCCCGGACGCGGTCGGCGCCGAGGACGCGGTCGGCGCCGGGGAGCACAAGGCGGTCGAGCCCGGCGTGGAGGCGTGGGAGACGACCAACCTCCTGCTCGTCGCGCGGGTGCTGGTGGCCAGTGCCCGGAGCCGCGAGGAGACCCGTGGCTGCCACTGGCGCGAGGACTTCCCCGAGCGCCGGGACGACCTCTACCAGCACCACTACATGGTCACCTACCGCCCGCCCCACACCGTGGCCGTCAGCGGCATATCCGACTCGCCCGACTTCCCCGCCACCCTTCCCGAAACGGAGCCGAACCCGTGAGCACGCCCGAAGACCTCCCCCTCCTCCAGATCGGCGGGCCCACCGGCGGCGCCCCCACCGGCGGAGGCTGCGGCGACGCCTGCGGCTGTGCCGGCGGCGACGACGGCTCGTACGAGATCGACCCGCTGACCTGCGGCCTCGACCCCGACCTGGCCGCCCTCCTGGTGAACGCCGGCCTGGACCCCGTACAGGTCGAGGACATCGCGCACCTCGCCGTCGAGGAGGACCTCGACCAGGGCGTCGACGTCACGACGGTGGCCACCGTCCCCGAAGACGCGGTCGCCACCGCCGACTTCACGGCCCGCGAGGCCGGTACGGTCGCCGGGCTGCGGATCGCCGAGGCGGTGCTGTCCATCGTGTGCACCGACGAGTTCGCCGTTGAGCGGCACGTCGAGGACGGCGACCGGGTCGAGGCCGGCGCCAAGCTGCTGTCCGTCACCACCCGCACCCGCGACCTGCTCACCGCCGAGCGCAGCGCGCTGAACATCCTGTGCCGGCTGTCGGGCATCGCGACCGCGACCCGCAGGTGGGCCGACGCCCTCGAAGGCACCAAGGCCAGGGTCCGCGACACCCGGAAGACGACGCCGGGGCTGCGCGCCCTGGAGAAGTTCGCGGTGCGCTGCGGTGGCGGCGTCAACCACCGGATGTCGCTGTCGGACGCGGCGCTGATCAAGGACAACCACGTGGTCGCGGCGGGCGGAGTGGCCGCGGCGTTCACGGCCGTACGGGCCGAGTTCCCCGGTGTGCCGATCGAGGTGGAGGTCGACCGGCTCGACCAGATCCCGCCGATCCTGGCCGAGGGCGCCGACCTGATCCTGCTCGACAACTTCACCCCGGAGCAGACCAAGGAGGCCGTGGACCTGGTGGCGGGCCGCGCGATGCTGGAGTCCTCCGGGCGCCTGACCCTCGCCAACGCCCGTGCCTACGCCGAGACCGGCGTCGACTACCTGGCCGTGGGCGCCCTGACCCACTCCTCCCCGATCCTCGACATCGGCCTCGACCTGCGCGAGGACGAGAGCGACGGCGCGGACGGGGCCGCCGGGGCGGGCTCCGGAGACGACCTGCGTGAGGGCCGCTGACCGCCATGCTGCTGACCATTGACGTGGGCAACACCCACACCGTTCTGGGCCTCTTCGACGGCGAGGAGATCGTCGAGCACTGGCGGATCTCCACCGACGCCCGCCGCACCGCCGACGAGCTCGCCGTCCTCCTGCAGGGCCTGATGGGCATGCACCCGCTGCTCGGCGACGACCTGGGCGACGGCATCGAGGGCATCGCCATCTGCTCCACCGTGCCCTCCGTCCTGCACGAGCTGCGCGAGGTCACCCGCCGCTACTACGGCGATGTGCCCGCCGTCCTGGTGGAGCCCGGCGTCAAGACGGGCGTGCCGATCCTGATGGACAACCCCAAGGAGGTCGGCGCCGACCGCATCATCAACGCCCTGGCGGCGGTCGAGCTCTACGGCGGTCCCGCGGTGGTCGTCGACTTCGGTACGGCCACCACCTTCGACGCGGTCAGCGCGCGCGGCGAGTACGTCGGCGGCGTCATCGCGCCGGGCATCGAGATCTCCGTGGACGCGCTCGGCGTCAAGGGCGCCCAGCTCCGCAAGATCGAACTCGCCCGGCCGCGCAGCGTCATCGGCAAGAACACCGTCGAGGCGATGCAGTCCGGCATCCTCTACGGCTTCGCCGGCCAGGTCGACGGCGTGGTCCAGCGGATGGCGCGGGAACTGGCCGAGGACCCGGACGAGGTCACCGTGATCGCCACCGGCGGGCTGGCACCGATGGTGCTCGGCGAATCCTCGGTGATCGACGCGCACGAGCCCTGGCTCACGCTCATCGGGCTGCGACTGGTCTACGAGCGGAACATCGCCCGGTCCTGAGCGGGGCCGGAGCGCGGGCCGGAACACCGGGCCGGTGGACCGTGGTGCGGCTCGCTGCCGCGCCACCGTTCACGAATTAAGCGGCTTTTGTCGAAAACGGTCGTAAAGTCGCCATATGCCAATGCCAAACGGAACCCGCGGCGGCATGGCGTTCAGCGCCGATGAGTTGCGTGTGCTCCGTCGCGCCCTCGCCCATGCCCTCCAGACGGCGGACCGCGCCGCCCCGCCCGCCGCCCCCGGCCCGGAGTGGCCGCAGGACGTCCAGGAATACCTCCGGCTGGCCGAGGCGGTCGACGAGGCGATGTGCGAAGGCGGCCGGCTGCGCGCCTTCCTGCTCGCCGACCTCGTCCGCTACCGCGAAGCCCTGCCCGGCGCCGCCGTCGGCTACCTCGCGCACCTGAAGGAGGCGCTGACGGCCGGCTACACCCCCGATGCCGACGACCTCGCCGCCCTGCGCGCGCTGTGCGCCCGGCACATCGGGGCCGCCGAGCACGAACGCCGCAGCGCCCTGCTGCGCCACTGCGAGCAGCTCGCCGAACAATCCGTACGGGTCCGGCTCCGCGCGCTGCCAGGCGGCCGCTCAGGGCCCCGCAGCGGGGGCGAGCCGGACCCGTCGCGCAAGCCCAAACCCGAGCGGAAGCCGGCACCCGCCCCGGCGCCGCAGCCCAAGGCCCCCCGCCCGGACCGCCCGATCCCCACCCCGGGCGAGGTCTTCCCGCCCCGCCGCAAGCCCGCCCCGCCCCCCGAGAACCGCACCGCCTGAGCGCTGCGTACCCTGGCTGCGTAGCTTTTGGTTGCTTACGCCCTATGGGGAGGCCATACGCCATGGATTACGTCGCAGCGCTGCTCCCGCCCGTGGTGATGGCCGTGGCCTTCACCGCCCTGATCGTGACGATCATCAAGAGCCAGGGCGGGGAGAACAAGTCCAAGGAGGACGCCGCCGTGGACGCCGCACTGGCCCGCGCCGAGTCCGCCGCGGAGCCCAGCGCGCACGGCGCCTGAACCGCCCGCCGCCATTCGGGCGGCCCGCACGCACTGTCACGGCCCGGGACCCACCGTCCCGGGCCGTACATCTTTTTTCCGGCCCGGCACACGGGACGGCGCAAACGCAACGAGATCAACGGGCATTCGCGACATCTCCCACTATTGTTCTTGTGTGCCGAGACCATTGGGTGATCTGGAAGACGCGGTCATGACGCGGGTCTGGGAGTGGAACCGCCCGGTCACCGTTCGAGAAGTCCTGGAAGATCTGCAGAAGGAACGGTCGATCGCCTACACAACGGTCATGACCGTATTGGACAACCTCCATCAGAAGGGCTGGGTGCGTCGCGAAGCAGAAGGCCGCGCCTATCGATATGAGGCGGTCTCCACTCGTGCCGCCTACGCGGCCGCACTGATGAACGAGGCATGGTCCGCCAGTGACAACCCCGCGGCCGCTCTTGTGGCCTTCTTCGGCATGATGTCGCCGGAACAGCGACATGCCCTGCGCGATGCCGTACGGATGGTGCAGGCCGACGAACCGGCCGAAGACCCGGAAGCCGCGGAAGGCACGGAACAACAGGTGGAAGCGGCCCCGCGGCCCGCGCCGGCCGAAGAAGGCGAAGCACAAGCCGCGCCGGAAGCCGACGGGGAAGGCGGATCCTCCGAAGGGGATGAACCCGGGGCGGGCGCGGGCGGCAAGGGGCGATAGCGTCCCGGCATGCCTCCGCATTCAAAAGGCCTCACCGTTCGCCGCGCCAGGACCAGCGATGTGCCGGCCGTACGCCGTCTCATCGACGCCTACTCACGCGACGGGATCCTGCTCGACAAAGCCACCGTCACGCTTTACGAGGACATCCAGGAGTTCTGGGTCGCCGAGCGCGACGAAGACGGCGAGGTCGTCGGCTGCGGCGCACTCCACGTCATGTGGGAAGACCTGGCCGAGGTCCGCACCCTGGCCGTGGACCCGCAGCTGAAGGGCTCCGGCGTCGGCCACCAAGTGCTCGACAAGCTGTTGCGCACCGCCAGCTGGCTGGGAGTGCGGCGCATTTTCTGTCTCACCTTCGAAGTCGAGTTCTTCGGCAAGCACGGCTTCGTGGAGATCGGCGAGGCTCCCGTAGACGGTGATGTCTACAGCGAGCTGCTGCGTTCCTATGACGAGGGCGTTGCCGAGTTCCTCGGCCTCGAACGAGTGAAGCCCAACACCCTGGGTAACAGCCGGATGCTTCTGCACCTGTGATGAGTGTTCTATGTCCGAATCGCTCCCCTATCTCATGGCTACGGAAGCATGTGTTCCCCGGTCTGCGGGCAAGTGAACCCTACCCAAGGGTTTGTGTTTTTCCCGGAAAAGCGGTTTGCTTTCCGTCGTAATCCGCATTCGATGAAAGGGAAACCGGTGGCACAGAAGGTTCAGGTTCTTCTTGTCGACGACCTCGACGGCGGCGAGGCGGAGGAGACGGTGACGTTCGCTCTCGACGGCAAGTCCTACGAGATCGACCTCTCCGACACCAACGCGCAGAAGCTGCGTGAGTCGCTCGCAGAGTTCGTGAAGGCCGGTCGCCGTACCGGTGGGCGTTCCGCGGGTCGCGGCAAGGCGCGTGCGGTGGCTTCCGGCGCCAGCCAGGACACCGCGAAGATCCGCGCCTGGGCGAAGGAGAACGGCTACAACGTCAATGACCGCGGCCGTGTCCCCGCCGACATTCGCGAGGCATTCGAGAAGGCCAACGGCTGATCGCCGTAGGCGCGGTCCGATTGGGCATTACCAGCATGCAACAACCGGGCACGGTGGCACTGTGTCGCCGCCGCGCTCACGAGTCGTACGAGGTCGGGGACGCCCCCACCGTCCCCGATTCCTGCCCCGAGCCCCGTGGTGGGCAGGGAATTCTCCGCCTCGTACCCGGGCCGGGGAGGTCGCACCCATCCCGCGGCCTCCCGCGCGCCGAATCCGCAGGACGGCGATGCCGGTGACGTGCCAGTGGGGAACGACGGCGCCGGCATCCGGTCCCCGGCTCCTCGCGCCGTGAGATCCGAGGCGAGGGAACCCCACTCCAGCCATTCCAGGATTCCCGGGAGTTCCTCGGCACCGCCGGCCGCGATGAGCATGAGCAATTTCGGCCGATCAGAGGGCTGCTTCCCGTCGCCTCCGGTCCGCAGGAGCGCCACCGGGCCGGTCCGCGGCCAGCGCCGCAGGACGGCGCGGCCCGCGTCGGCCGGCATCTCCAGGACGTCGAAGCGCAGCCCCGTCAGCAGCTCGACCGGCTCGGATCCGGTGGTCGGCCAGCCCAGCTCGTCCTCGTACCAGCTGCGGACGTGGTCGAGAGGGCTGCGGGGGCGCGGAAGCACGCGGGCCATGCCCGGTGCAACTGCCCACCACCCGGGAAGTTACGCTGGGTAGGTATGCGGAGACGGAGCGTATTCGCAGAAGAGGCGTGGCGGGGCATTCGGTGGCGCGCGGATGTTCGCCCGTAGCGGATGGAAGCGGCCCGCGCCGCATGGAGTGTCAGTGGCAGCGGGTAAGACAGTCTCAGTGGGAAGAGACGGTGTGACCGGCGCACGAGGCGCCTCGACCCGGCCGATGGCGGGATGCGGGCGGCGTGTCGCAAAGCGGCGCGTTCGCCACGGGCGTAGTGGCCAAGGGCGTATATGCCTGGCCTGCGGGAACATCGTCTCGCACCATCGAGTTGGAGCAGATGTCAGCTGTTCGGCAGTAAATTTCCCCGCCGGAGCGGGGGTGATCCGGACGGGTGTCGGCAGTTGGAATGAGCTGTCCCGCCCCGCGGGACTAGCATGCGGAAGGACAGGGAGGGGACCGACCCCTAACTGCCTGACCGCTCTGAGGAGCGATTAACGATGTTCGAGAGGTTCACCGACCGTGCGCGGCGGGTTGTCGTCCTGGCTCAGGAAGAAGCCCGGATGCTCAACCACAACTACATCGGCACCGAGCACATCCTCCTGGGCCTGATCCACGAGGGTGAGGGTGTCGCCGCTAAGGCCCTGGAGAGCCTCGGGATTTCGCTCGAGGCGGTCCGCCAGCAGGTGGAGGAGATCATCGGGCAGGGCCAGCAGGCTCCGTCCGGTCACATCCCCTTCACTCCCCGTGCCAAGAAGGTCCTGGAGCTGTCGCTCCGCGAGGCCCTCCAGCTCGGCCACAACTACATCGGCACCGAGCACATCCTGCTCGGCCTGATCCGCGAGGGCGAGGGCGTCGCAGCCCAGGTCCTGGTGAAGCTGGGCGCCGATCTCAACCGGGTGCGGCAGCAGGTCATCCAGCTGCTCTCCGGCTACCAGGGCAAGGAAGCCGCCACCGCCGGCGGCCCCGCCGAGGGCACGCCCTCGACCTCCCTGGTCCTGGACCAGTTCGGCCGCAACCTCACGCAGGCCGCTCGCGAGACCAAGCTCGACCCGGTCATCGGGCGCGAGAAGGAAATCGAGCGCGTCATGCAGGTGCTGTCGCGCCGCACCAAGAACAACCCGGTCCTCATCGGCGAGCCCGGCGTCGGCAAGACGGCGGTCGTCGAGGGCCTGGCGCAGGCCATCGTCAAGGGCGAGGTGCCCGAGACCCTCAAGGACAAGCACCTCTACACCCTCGACCTCGGTGCCCTGGTCGCCGGCTCCCGCTACAGGGGTGACTTCGAAGAGCGCCTGAAGAAGGTCCTCAAGGAGATCCGCACCCGCGGCGACATCATCCTGTTCATCGACGAGCTCCACACCCTGGTGGGTGCGGGTGCCGCCGAGGGCGCGATCGACGCCGCCAGCATCCTCAAGCCCATGCTGGCGCGAGGCGAGCTGCAGACCATCGGTGCCACGACGCTCGACGAGTACCGCAAGCACCTGGAGAAGGACGCCGCCCTCGAGCGCCGCTTCCAGCCCATCCAGGTCGCGGAGCCGTCGCTGCCGCACACCATCGAGATCCTCAAGGGTCTGCGGGACCGCTACGAGGCCCACCACCGCGTGTCCATCACGGACTCCGCGCTGGTCGCCGCGGCCACCCTCGCCGACCGCTACATCTCCGACCGCTTCCTGCCGGACAAGGCGATCGACCTGATCGACGAGGCCGGCTCCCGGATGCGGATCCGCCGTATGACCGCACCGCCGGACCTGCGCGAATTCGACGAGAAGATCGCCGATGTGCGCCGGGAGAAGGAGTCCGCGATCGACTCGCAGGACTTCGAGATGGCCGCGGGCCTGCGCGACAAGGAGAAGCAGCTCCTGGCCGCGAAGGCGAAGCGGGAGAAGGAGTGGAAGGCCGGCGACATGGACGTCGTCGCCGAGGTGGACGAGGAGCTGATCGCCGAGGTCCTGGCCACGGCCACCGGCATCCCCGTCTTCAAGCTCACCGAGGAGGAGTCCTCGCGTCTGCTCCGCATGGAGGACGAGCTCCACAAGCGCGTCATCGGCCAGAAGGACGCCATCAAGGCGCTCTCCCAGGCCATCCGCCGTACCCGCGCCGGCCTGAAGGACCCCAAGCGTCCCGGTGGCTCGTTCATCTTCGCCGGCCCGTCCGGTGTCGGTAAGACCGAGCTGTCCAAGACGCTGGCGGAGTTCCTCTTCGGCGACGAGGACGCGCTGATCTCCCTCGACATGTCGGAGTTCAGCGAGAAGCACACGGTCTCGCGGCTGTTCGGCTCGCCTCCCGGCTACGTCGGCTACGAAGAGGGCGGCCAGCTCACCGAGAAGGTGCGCCGCAAGCCGTTCTCCGTCGTGCTCTTCGACGAGGTCGAGAAGGCCCACCCGGACATCTTCAACTCGCTGCTGCAGATCCTGGAGGACGGTCGCCTGACCGACTCCCAGGGCCGGGTCGTGGACTTCAAGAACACGGTCATCATCATGACGACCAACCTCGGCACGCGGGACATCTCCAAGGGCTTCAACCTCGGCTTCGCGGCCCAGGGCGACACCAAGTCCAGCTACGAGCGGATGAAGAACAAGGTCAACGAAGAGCTCAAGCAGCACTTCCGCCCCGAGTTCCTCAACCGTGTCGACGACACCGTCGTCTTCCACCAGCTGACCGAGGAAGACATCATCCAGATCGTCGACCTCATGATCGCCAAGGTGGACGAGCGGCTCAAGGACCGCGACATGGGCATCGAGCTCAGCGGCGAGGCCAAGTCGCTGCTGGCCAAGCGCGGGTACGACCCGGTGCTCGGCGCCCGTCCGCTGCGCCGCACGATCCAGCGCGAGATCGAGGACGCCCTCTCGGAGAAGATCCTCTTCAGCGAGCTGCGTCCGGGCCACATCGTGGTCGTCGACGTCGAGGGCGAGGGTGACACCGCCAAGTTCACCTTCCGCGGCGAGGAGAAGTCGGCCCTGCCCGACGCCCCGCCGATCGAGTCCGCCGCCGGCGGCTCGGGCCCGAACCTGAGCAAGGACGCCTGAAAGGGCGCCTGAGCGGATCGCGCCCCGAGCGCGTATCCCGCAAAGGGCGCATAGGGCACATAAGGGACTGCCCCGGAATCGTACGAAACGATTCCGGGGCAGTCCCTTTTCCCGTTCTGCGGGATTGCGGAGCGGAGAAAGCGGCCCGGTATGCACACCAGGGGCTATTTTCGGTCACCGAATGCGCCAAACGTATCGGCGCCCCTTCGCCTCCCCCGGCCGCCCGCTACATCCGCACCATGCGAATGCCGTCGGGAACGCCGTTCACCGGCGGAATACGGCGGCCGATCCGGAGCGTGTCGAGATTCGGAAAGGCCGACAGCCACTCCATGGAGCCCCCCAGGTCGTAGGCGAGCCACAGCCGGGTCAGGCCCTCGGCCGGAGCGATGCCCTCGATCAGCTGATCGGGGGTGAAATACCCGTCGAGCCGCAGATGCGGACGCCCGCCCAGCCGGCGCAGCGCATGCAGTTCCTCCAGGTCACAGACCGGGAAATACAACTCGGCCGGTTCGAGACGGGCGATGATCTCGCGGGCGTAGCGGGCCGTGTCATAGCGGCGCCAGGCCCCGGCGAGCTGCGCCCGGATGTCGTGATGCGCCCGCTCGCGCAGCCCCACCAGATAGTCGATCGCCATATCGTCCGCGATCGAGGTGGCGGTGATCGCGAGCAGACGGGCCTCACTGTCGGAGGCCTCGGCCGGGTCGGGGAGCATCTCCAGCACGATCGGCCCGATCCAGCCCAGGGCGCGGGCCGCCGACGGCGTGCTGGGGCGCACCATGTCGCGGGTGAAACGCCGCACCCGCGCCCGGACCGCCGGATCCAGCTCGGTGGCGTGCTCCAGACAGGCCGCCGCCAGCAGCTTGCGGTGCCGGGCCTCGGCGGCCCGTACGCCCGCATGCGGCGCGAGCAGCCCGTCGAGCAGGGCCGCGCACTCATCGGGCCGGGCCAGCGCCACGGCCATCCGGATGACGTCCTCCCAGGCGTCGTGGTGCGCATGGTCCAGCAGCAGGGCGAAGTCGTGCCGCTGAACGACGGCGCGGGCGGACAGGTAGTCCTGGAACGTGCGGTGCACGAAGTCGACGGTGCCGGGCGTGGGCTCACGCAGCAGCCCGGTCCGGTTCAGCAGATGCCTGAACACCTCCTGCGGGCCGCCCTGGCGGGCCGCGTCCGGAATGGCGGGCAGATGCCGGGCCAGGGTGTCGACGGCCGTCGCCTGATCCATCTCCGAACGACCGTTGACCAGCATCCAGTGAGCGAGCTTCTGCAACAGCTGGATCTTGGGCTGCCGGGTCAGCTCCACACCGTCGGTGGCGACCATCGCCCGCTCCCGGTCGCGCCGCTCCAGCAGCATCGACAGCGCCGCGTCGTAGAGCTCCTTGCGGCCGTTGGGCAGATAGCCGCGGCGATCGCGGTGCAGGGCGCACAGCAGCCCGCACATCAGCGGATTGGTCGCCAGCCGCCCCAGATCGCGGGTGATGCGTACGGCGTTGAGCAGCGTCCGCTCGTAATGGCCGAGCCGGTCGAGATCCGCCGGGCTCTGCTGGGCGGCCGCACGGTGCCAGCGCTGGATGAACGCGGCCACGTCCTCACGGCTCATCGGCGCCAGCGACACCTCGCCGAACCCCTCCGCGGCGAGCCAGCCGGCGGGCACGGCGGACGGCCGGGAGGTGACGATCCAGACGTTCCCCGGGTACCGGGCGGCCCACTCGCCGAGCTTGCCGCGCAGCTGCTCGCGGTCGCCCTCCGGGGCCTCGTCGAGCCCGTCGACCAGCAGCAGCGCCCGCCCGGCGCCGAGCACCCGCCGGGCCCAGCCGTCCGGCGCCGCCTCGGCGTCCCCGTAGCCGACGGCACTCAGAAACGTCTCCGGGGAGGGCAGGCCCTCGCGGGCGAAGCGGCGCACCGGCAGCAGGAACGGGACCCGGTCGCGCAGCGCCGCCAGCGCCTCGGGCAGCTCGTCGCGGGCGGTGGCGACGGCCAGCCACTGCAGCAGCGTCGTCTTGCCGGACCCGGCCACCCCGCGCACCAGGACCTGGTCGCGGCCGGACAGCGCCTGCTCGGCGGGGAGCGGAGGGTCGTCCTGATCGGCGCCCTCACGGCCGTCCGGGGAGCCGGACTCGCACTGCAGCCCCAGATAGGCGGCGTCCAGCGGCCAGCTGTCGGGGGAGTGGGCGAGGTCGATGCCAAAGATCGTGAGGTGGTTGTGGAGCGCGGCGGTGTCCTGGGCGTAGCGCGCCTCGAAGACGGCGTCCGCGGCGGCCCGGTCGCCGCGGGCCGGTGGCGGGGCGGCGGCGCGCTGCCCGTGGACCAGCTCGGCGAGGGTACGGGTCTGCTCGACGAGGGTGCGGGCGAGGTACGTAGAGCGCTGGGTGAGGAAGTACAGGACGTGCAGGGCCGCGGCGTCCATGAGGAGGCCGTGTGTCCGGGCGGCGTCGCCGGTCAGGGACGCGGTGACGCCCGGCACGGCCTCGCACAGCCGGCGGGCGAACTCGGCGGGCAGCAGCCGGGCCGCGTCGACGTCGTCCATCTCGATGTCGGCGAGCGCCCGGAGGCTGCGGGCCACGGCGGTCGCCAGGGCCGGCTCCTCCCCGCCGGTCGCCAGCTCGACCAGTGCCGCTGCGAGGCCGTCAAGCTCCCGCTCCGTCAGCACCGGCTTCTCACCGGCGAAGGAGACCAGGCGGGAGATCCGCACCGGCCGGTCGGCCAGCTCGGCGGCCGGCCCGTCGGTGCGGAAGAGCCTGCGGATCAGCGGGTCGACGGCGCGCGGCGCCAGGCGGGCGGCAAGGGCGGAGGGATCCATGGGCTGCTTCCCGTAACTGCGGTGCTGGGCCGGGCGGTTGAGGAGTGCCCTCCAGCCTACGTGCGGCGGCGCGGGAAGACAGTCAGTTTGGTACCGGGAGGGAGGGGGTGGCCGGGCGCGGGGTGGAGGTAGGAGAGGTGGACCTCTTGGAGGTCGGGCAGGGAGGTCAACGGGGGAAGGGCGATGGGGGCGTCGATCATGCCGTACAGCTGAAGTGTGCGGACGCCGGGGAAGGCGGGGAGGGCGGTGCGCAGCACGTCGGCCAGGTCGGACGCGGGCAGGCGCGGCCAGTTGAGGAGGCTGAGGTGCTTGACCTGGGGCAGCTCGAGACCGGCGGGAATGCGCAGGGCGGTGCTCTCCTCCGCCAGGCCGAAGGAGAGGAACTCCAGCTCGGTGAGGTGGCCCAGTGCCCGCCACTCTTCCTCGGCGAAATCGTCGGTGATGCGCTGCAGTTGCAGCCTTCGCAAGCCGGGCCACGAGGTCACCTGTGTGAACGCGGAGCCGATCGGGTGTCCGAGGGTGAGGTTGACCAACGGGGCGTTCACCGGCAGGGCATCCAGCCCCTCCGGCGGGAGCGGTACGAGGAGCGTCAGGTTCTTGGTGTGGCGCAGGTGAGAGAGCCCGCGCGGGGCAGCCACTTTGGAGCCGTCCGGTCCGCTCACCGCCAGTGTGTGCAGGGGCAGGTCCGCGGCCGGGGCGATGCTCTCGACGGCGGGACAGTCCTGGAGCGTCAGCGATTCCAGTGCGGTGAACCTCCGGAGGAAGGCGAGGCTGCTGATCTCCGGGTTGTTCATCAGGGTCAGATGGGTGATCTGCTCGATGTGCAGTCCGTCGAGGAGCTCACGGTCGGTGAAGGGACCGTTCACCGTCATGCGCGGCCGGCCGCCGAGGGCCTTGAGCGCGTGCAGTTCGCCGTCGGTGACGACGGTAACGGGCGTGTCGGGGGACAGCTGCCGGATGATCTCCTGGGCGTAGCGGTCGGTGTCGAACGCCTCCCAGCGTGTGCCGAGTTGGAGCCGGACGCCCAGCGCAGGGTGGCCGCGGAAGCGCTTGAGGATCTCCAGCGCCGCGTGCGAGCCGATGAGCGAGGCGGTCGCCACCACCTCCTGGGCCTCGTCATCCTCCAGCCCGTCCGGGCCGGGCAGCAGCTCCAGCACAAGCGGTCCCACCCCCGCCAGCAGCTCAGACTCCTCGCGGTTGCGCGGCGGCAGAATCGCCCGCGCCCGCCCGTTGACCTCCTGGCGTACGCGCGGATCGAGTTCCGTGGCGTGCTCCAGGCATGCCATGGCCAGGAGGTGGACGCGCAGGCGGGCGGCGTCGCTCCCGGCGCCGTCGCCGCGGGCGAGCAACCCGCGTAAGAAGTCCGCCCGTTCACGCGGCCGGGCGTGCGCCACCGCCATCCGCAGCACGTCCTCCCACTGGGAGTCCTCCGCATGTGCCACCAGCAGCCCGAAGTCCCCGTCCTCGACCGCCGCCTTCGCCCCCAGGTAGTCCTGGAACGTGCGGTGGACGAACTCGACCGAGCCCGGCGCCGGCTCGCGCAGCAGCCCGCTGCGCAGCAGCAGATGCCGCAGGACGTCCGGCGCCGAGCCCTGCTCCGCCGCCGCCGGAACCGCCGGCAGCGCATCGCCGATGATCCGCTCCGCCCGCTCCCGGTCCAGCTCCGTACGGCCGTTGCGGATGAGCCAGTACGCCAGCCGCTGCAGCAGCTGGATCTGCGGCTCGTCGCTCAGCTCGATGCCCGTGGGGGCGGCCATGTCGCGTTCGCGGTCGCGGCGGGAGAGCAGCATCGCAAGCGCCGCGTCGTACAGCTCCTTGCGGCCGGTGGGCAGATAGCCGCGGCGGTCGCGGTGCAGCGCGCAGATCAGCCCGCACATGAGGGGATTGGTGGCCAGGCGCGCGAGGTCCTGCTTGGTGTGGACGGCGGCCAGCAGGGACTGCTGGTAGGCGTCGAGGCGTTCGCTGTCCTCGGCGTCGCAGCGGGCCGCATCGTGCCAGCGGCCGATGAACGCGGCGACCTCGGTGCCGCGCATGGGGGACAGCGTCAGCTCGCCGAAGCCGTCGGAGGCCAGCCAGTCGTCACGTACGGCGGAGGGGCGGGTGGTGACCAGCCACCGGTTGTCCGGGAACGCGTCGAGCAGATCGCGCAGCCAGCGGCGGGCCTGCTCGCGCTCGCGGTCGGGGATCTCGTCCAGGCCGTCGACGAGGAGGAGCGCCCGCCCGGAGGACAGGACGCGGTCGGCCCAGCCACCGGGCTGCGACCCGGAGACCGGGCAGCCGACGGCGGCGAGGAAGCGGTCCGGGGTGGGCAGCGGCGCGCCGTCGCGGGTGAGAGTGCGCAGCGGGAGGACGAAGGGGATGCGGCCGTAGAGGTGGGGGAGGGGCGCCTGAGCGGGGGCCTTGGTGCAGGAGACGGCCAGCCACTGGACCAGGGTGCTCTTGCCGGAGCCCGCGACGCCGCGCAGCAGGACCCGGTCGCGGCCGGCCAGGGCCTGGTCGGCGGGGACGGGAGCGGACGGGCCGATCGGACGGAGGTCGTCCTCGGCCCAGGGGCCGCCGAGGGGGTTGACCTCGCGCGCGCCCGACGCCGTCGCCTCCAGGCTCATGTACGCCGCGTCCAGCGGCCACCGGTCCGGGGAGTCGGCCAGGTCGATGCCGTAGATGGTGAGCCGGCTGTGCTTGCGCGCCACGTAGGCGAGGTAGCTCCGCTCGAAGGCGGTGTCCGACGCCGACTGCGAGGGGTACCGGGCGAGGAACTCGTCGATCACCGTGATCAGGTCGTCCAGGCTGCGGCTCTGCTGGACCAGGGTGCGGGCCACGAAGGTCGAGCGCCGGCTGAAGAAGTGGACGATGTGCAGGCAGGCGGTGCCGAGCAGGGTGGCGTGCAGCAGCTCGGCGTCCCGGGACAGGCCGCGGACGGCGTGCGGGGCGGCCGCCTCCAGGCGCTCGGCCAGGGCGGTGGAGCCCAGCCGCACGGCCTGTACGTCGTCCATGTCGAGGTCGCCGAGGCCGCGCAGCGTGGTGGCGAGGGCGTCGGCCACGGCCTGCTGCTCGTCCTCGCCGACCGGGCGTTCGCCGGGCCCGGCGGCGCGGACGGCGCGGTCCACCAGCTCCGCGGCGAGGCGGTGCAGGTCCTTGTCGGACAGCGTCCGCTTCTCGCCCTTGAAGGACACCAGCGCGGAGAGCCGTACGGGTGCCGCGGTCAGGCCGGCGCCCGGCCCCTCCTTGACGAACAGCTTCCTGACCAGCGGCGCCACCACGCCGGAGGCGAGCCGGACGCCCACTGCTGACGGGTCCATCGTGCGCTGTGCCCTCCCCCGCGGCCGGTGCCGACGCCGTCGGCCCAGATTAGCGGGAAAAGGTGTGGCGGCGGTCACGGAATTCGGCATTCCGCCGGCTCCCGAAGGGCACGTTCGGCGGCCCCGGGTAACCCACGTCACAAATAGCCGAGTAACCCGGGTCACACGGGAAAGGCATTCGATCTCGCTCGCGCGTGACATGACGCACAGGCGATTTGAGGCCTACTAAAAGAATTAGGGGAAGTGCGGAGCCGGGGTGCGGGGGATTTCGGGCTCCGACGCGGGGGTGGCGGGCGACGAGCGGGGCGAGCGGCGCACCACCCGTGCCATGTAAGGGTAAAAAGCCTGATCAGAGCGGGTATAGCAGGCGCCAAGCGTGTCCGAAATGGACCTGTTTAGAGGGTTTCGTTCGATCGATCATCGGCGGCGCAAGGGCCTGAAGCACACGCTTCCCAATACGGGGCGGCTTAGTAGAAAGCCCCTTTGGCGGGATGGTTCGGGCGGGTTACCAAGGAATGGCGATCCCGGTCCGCAGCCGGGAAACCAAACACATTCCGGAGGGCAAACCCGCATGTCGAAGTTCACCGCCATACGTAATTCGAAGAAGTCCGTCCTGCGTAACCGCGCCGCCGTTGTCGCCGCCGGTATCGGTGTGACCGCCGCGCTCGGCGCCGGTGTCGCTTCCGCCGCCGACGGCGGGCTGCTGGGCCTCACCTCGGGCGTCGGCAAGACCGTCTCCGCCCAGGCCGACGCGCAGGCCAAGGCCGCCGCCGATGCCAAGGCGGCCAAGGTCGCCAAGGCCGCGAAGGCGGCCAAGGCCAAGAAGGACGCCGCCAAGAAGGCGAACGCCTGGAGCAAGCCGGTGGAGAAGTACACCCTCGGCTCGACCTTCGGCCTGGCCGGCAGCCACTGGTCGCACAACCACAGTGGTCAGGACTTCGTCGTGCCGACCGGCACCGCCGTGAAGTCCGTCCACAAGGGCACCGTCGTCAAGGCCGGCCCGTGGGGTGGCGGCGACGGCCCGGCGTACGGCAACGCGATCGTGATCCGTCACGACAACGGCATGTACACCCAGTACGCGCACCTGTCACAGATCAACGTCCAGCCCGGCCAGCGGGTCGGCACCGGCCAGCTGATCGGCCTGTCCGGCAGCACCGGCAACTCCACCGGCCCCCACCTGCACTTCGAGGTCCGTACCGGTCCCAACTACGGGACGGGCATCGAGCCGACCGGATTCCTGCGGGCTCACGGCGCTTCCGTCTGAGCTGAGTCCGGCCGGACTGGCCGGCGGTTCGGCGGGTTTGCCGCCGTGACCAGTTCTGTGGCGACCTCGAGGATGGCCTTGCGCTTCTCCTCGGGGTCGCCTTCGACGTTCTGCATCGCGAACATGCCCGCGTGCATGGAGAACAGCGCCGTGATGCAGCGCACCTGATCCGACAGCTCGGAATCGGGCTCCTTCAGCAGGCCGAAGAGGGTCAGCATCCGCTCCTTGAACCGCTCGCCGATGCTCAGGTCGCGCACCGCGGCCTGGTTCTCCTGCATGAAGCGGAAGAGCGGCTCGGCCGCGCGCAGGGACTCGCTGTAGCGGCGGATCAGCTCGTGCTTGGTCTCCAGGGTGCGCGGCTGCTCCTGGGCCCAGACGATCAGCTCGTCGATCGGGCTGGTCAGGTCCTGGAACAGGCTGATGACGATGTCTTCCTTGGTCTTGAAGTGGTAGTACAGCGCCGCCTTGGTGACTTCCAGCTTCTCGGCGATCTCACGCAGCGAGGTCTTCTCGTAGCCCTGCTCGGAGAACAGCTCCAGAGCGACGTCCTGAATGCGCTGGCGGGTGTTTCCCCTGCGCGCCTGCGGTGTGCTCATGCTGCTCTCCTGCGTCGTCGGTACTGGTCAGAGGGCTGCCCGGGTGGGCGTCAAGGAAACTTACTTGACGCCCGGCTAGTTGCCCGCCTACCTTCATCACTGTAACGAACTAGCCGGGCGGCAAGTAAGTAGGAGTGAAGTAATGGGGAAGTCGCAGGCTGCGACCCCGACGGGGGACAGACAGCAGACCACGGTCGAGGAACGACCCGAGTCCGCGCAGAGCACGGGGGCGGAGAAGCAGCCGGCGAGCGTACGGGTGGTGCTCTTCGCGCTGATGATCGCGATGCTGCTCGCGATGCTGGACAACATGATCGTCGGCACCGCGATGCCGACCATCGTCGGCGAGCTGGGCGGCATGAGCCACCTGTCCTGGGTGGTCACCGCATACACCCTCGCCACCGCCGCCTCGACGCCCATCTGGGGCAAGCTCGGCGACATGTACGGACGCAAGGGCGTCTTCCTCACGTCCATAGCCATCTTCCTGCTCGGCTCGGCGCTCTCCGGCATGGCCCAGGACATGGGCCAGCTCATCGGCTTCCGCGCCGTCCAGGGCCTGGGCGCGGGCGGACTCATGGTCGGCGTCATGGCGATCATCGGCGACCTGATCCCGCCGCGGGAGCGCGGCAAGTACCAGGGCATGATGGCCGGCGTCATGGCCGTCGCGATGATCGGCGGACCGCTGGTCGGCGGCACCATCACCGACCACCTCGGCTGGCGCTGGAGCTTCTACATCAACCTCCCGCTCGGCGCGATCGCCCTGATCATGGTCACCGCGGTGCTGCACCTGCCCAAGAAGCGGTCGCAGACCCGCATCGACTACGTGGGCGCCGCGCTGCTCACCATCGGCATCACCGCGCTGGTACTGATCACCACCTGGGGCGGCACCGAGTACGACTGGCTCTCCACCCAGATCATCGGCCTCGGAGTCCTCGGCGTCCTCGCGCTCCTCGCCTTCGTCCTGGTCGAGCGCAAGGTCAGCGAGCCGGTGCTGCCGCTGCACATCTTCCGCAACGGCAACTTCTCGCTCGTCACGCTCATCGGCTTCCTGGTCGGCTTCGTGATGTTCGGCTCGATGACCTTCCTGCCGCTGTTCCAGCAGACCGTGCAGGGCGCCTCGGCCACCAACTCCGGCCTGCTGCTGCTGCCGATGCTGCTCGCGATGATGGTCGTCTCCCTGTTCGCCGGCCGGGTCACCACCGCCAGCGGCAAGTACAAGGTCTTCGTCGTCGTCGGCGGCGGCCTGATCACCGCCGGCCTGGCGCTGCTGTCCCTGATGGACACCGACACCACCCGCTTCACCTCCGGCGTCTACATGGCGGTGCTCGGCGCCGGCATGGGCTTCCTGATGCAGACCACGATGCTGATCGCCCAGAACAGCGTCGAGATGAAGGACATGGGCGTCGGCTCCTCGTCCGCCACCCTCTTCCGTACGATCGGCGGCTCCTTCGGCGTCGCGATCTTCGGCGCGATCTTCACCCACCAGGTGGAGTCCACGATGATCGAGCGGATCGGCAAGGCCGCCGGCGAGAAGATGACCAGCGGCGGAGCCCAGATGGACCCCAAGGGCCTCGCCCAGCTCCCGCCGATGATCAAGGACGCCTACGCGCACGCGGTCGCCACCGGCACCCACCACGTCTTCCTGTGGGGCGCCGCGGTCAGCGTCATCGGCTTCGCCGCCGCCTGGTTCCTCAAGGAGGTTCCGCTGCGCGGGGGGCCCGCGAAGTAGGTCCACATCCCACGTTTTTGGCTTTCCCGCCGTGGTGGTTTTTCGCCGTTGCTCCCCCACTGCCTTAAGGGCGTGGGAGGTACCCCCAGCGGCGGGCGGTTGTTTGTCGGGTGCGGTGACAGCCCTACGGACTCCGTCCTACGGTCTGTCCCCTCCCGTGGGTGGGTGGAAAGAGCGGTCGGTGGGGGCGGGCCCTGCCCGTCGACTTCCTGCACACGAACGCTGACGTTCACCCCCACCGGTCTCCTCTCCCCCTCCCACGGGAGGGGGCGGACCGCAGGACGGAGTCCGGAGGGGCGCACCCGCTGCCGAAAACGCCCCGCGCAGCGGCACCCAGCCCGCCGCAGGCGCAACGGCGAGGAGCCAGACGAGTGGCCGCAGCAAAGCGCAGCGGAGGGGCTCGCCGCCAGGCGCAACGGCGAGCAACTCCCACGGCGGGCCAGCCGACAACGTGGGAAGCCAGCCAAGCGCAGCGCCTAGCGGTCGGGGAGATTGATCACCGGAAAGCTCCCCGTATTCGTAGGCGCGTTCTCCGGCAGCCACAAGACCGACACGGCGCCCGTCGAACCGTCGACGACCTCATCCGCGTTGCGGAACGTCAGACGCGCGCCCAGCACCCGCGCCTGCCCCGCCGCGATGGTCAGGCCCAGGCCATGGCCACGCCCCGCCCGGTCGCTGCTGCCGGTACGGAAACGACTGGGCCCCTCGCGCAGCAGCGCCTCGGGGAAACCACCGCCGTGGTCCCGCACCCGCACCACCCGGCCCTCGACGGTCACCTCGATCGGCGGCTTGCCGTGCCGGGCGGCGTTGGCGATGAGATTGCCCAGGATCCGCTCCAGACGGCGCGGATCCGTCGTGACCTCCGCGTCCCGTACGACATCGACGGCGATCTCCGGATCCAGCGCCCGCACCCGGCGGGAGACGAACTCGCCGATCATCACGTCCTGCAGCTCCGCGCGCTCCGCGTAACCGTCGAGCCGCGCCACCTCCAGCACGTCCTCCACCAGCGTGCGCAGCGCCTGCGCCCGGTCGCGCACCAGCTCCGAAGGGCGGCCCGGCGGCAGCAGCTCCGCCGCCGTCAGCAGACCCGTGACCGGCGTACGCAGCTCATGCGCGATATCGGCGGTGACCCGGCGCTCGGCCTCGATGCGCTCCTGGAGGGCGTCCGACATCGCGTCCACCGCCCAGGCCAGATCATCGGTCTCGTCGTGCACCCGGCCGCCGCCGACCTCGTCCCGGATACGCACCGAGGTGTCACCGTCGGCCAGCTTGCCCGCCGCCGCGGCCGCCTTGCGCAGCCGACTGGAGAGCCGCCCGCCCACCAGGACGCCCAGCGCACAGCCCCCCACCACGACCGCGGTCGAGCCGATCAGCAGCGCCTGGTCCAGATCGTCCAGGACGGCGAAGCGGTCCGGGAAACGGTCGTGGACCGACAGCACCCGGCCGTTGCTCAGCGGCGAAGCCGCCCACACCTCCGGGGCGGTCTCACCGGTGTCCTGCAGATAGGTCGCCCGCTTGTTCTTGGCGACCTCCGCGCGCAGCGCCGGCGGCAGCGCCGGATCGTCGATCTTCGCGCCGAACTGCAGCCGGTTGGTGGACTCGAAGATCTTCTGCGTGAAGTTCAGCCGCTCGACCTGAACGTCCCGGCTGTTGTCGAGCATGGAATGACGGGCCGCATTGTGTACGACAAGGCTCAGCGCGATCGCGACCAGCGCTCCGACGAGCGCGATCGCGGCACTGAGCTTCCATCTCAGACCCGTCCGCAGGGCCAGCCTGACCACCGGAGGAGTCAGCCTCTCAGCTTGTATCCGAAGCCGCGGACCGTCTCGATCCGGTCCTGGCCGATCTTGCCGCGCAACCGCTGGACGTGCACATCCACGACCCGGGTGTCACCACCCCAGCCGTAGTCCCAGACCCGCTCCAGCAGCCGGTCGCGCGAGAGGACCGTACCCGGAGCGTTGGAGAACTCCAGCAGCAGCCTCATCTCGGTGGGCGTCAGCGCGACGTTCTCGCCGCCCTTGCGCACCTCCATGCCCTCGGTGTCGACCTCCAGATCACCGAACCGCAGCACCGCCTCCGCCGCATCGTCCTCCTCCGCGGCGGCCGGCCGCGCGCCCTCCGGGCCGCTGGCGTGACCGAAGCGGCGCAGCACCGCGCGGATCCGGGCCACCAGCACCGCGCCGTCGAACGGCTTGGTGACGTAGTCGTCGGCGCCCGCCTCCAGCCCGAGCACCACATCGATGGAGTCGGCACGCGCCGACAGCATGATCACCGGAACCGTCGACTCGTCGCGGATCCGGCGGCACAGGCTGACACCGTCGAGGCCCGGCACCATCACATCGAGCAGCGCGATGTCCGGACGGTTGGCGCGGAACGCCTCCAGGCCCGCCAGCCCGTCGGGCATCGCGGTGACCACGAAACCGTCCCGCTCCAGCGCCAGCTGAGTGGCCTCACGAATGACGTCGTCGTCCTCGACGAAGAGCACATGGGTCTCGGCCATGCGGTTGTCTCAACCCTCCGATGCCATGCCGTCGTCCGGCTGCGGGCCGTCGGCAGTGGTCTTGCTGTAGTCGGTGTGGTACTTCGCGAACTCGGTGAAGCGGCCGTCCGCCCAGTGATAGGTCAGCACGTCCTCCCCGGAGGGACAGCACACCTTGTCGCCGGCCTCATAGGTCTGCTTGGAGATCTCCAGCTCGCCCTTGTTGACCCCGGCGGAGACCGACGGCTGCTCGTTCGCATACACGTTGTCATACCCGCTCTTCGCCCCGCTGTTCCTGCGGTACACGTAAGAGCCGATACCCACCGAATCCGCGCAGGTCATGACGTTGACGATGACATCGGGAGACTTACCGCCGGTCAGTGACGCATACGTCACCTCGACCGGATACTCATCGGCGGCACACGGCTTGTACAGGGACTTCTTCACATCCGCGCCGACCTTCGGGTCGTCCCTCATCAGCGCGACGGCGTCGACCTTCTTGAAGCCGGCGGACGAGGTCGGACTGGGCGCACTGCTCACCGCACCCCTCGGCGCGGGCGTATGGCCGGCCGCCCCCTCACTGCGGACGCCCTCGCCCCCCGGATTGCACCCGGCCAGCAAAAGGCCGACGGCGGCCACCCCTGCCGTGGCCGCGCCGCCGCCTCTGGTCAACCCCAACCTGGTCAACCTGTTCCTGGACAAACCGCTCCCGCTCACCGCGCTGCTCGCACAGCCGCCGCTCCCGCTGCTGTTCCTGATGTGATTGTCGCGCGTGGAGTCGTGAACCGTACGGCCCCTGCGGGGGTGACGGCCCTCTCATGCCAGGCCGCCGCACATAATGCCGCGCTGTTCGTCGTCGCGCCGATCGTCGTCGTCCCGCTCCGTGCCGGATGCCGTGAGCCGACCGTCAGGCCGCGCACCGCTCCCGCTCCTGCTCGCCGCGCTCCAGCATCCGCGCGTCGATGTCCCGCATCTGCAGCTCCTGCCGCAGTCGGGCCAGCGCACGGTGCAGCGTGCTCTTCACCGTACCCGTCGACATGCCGAGCGCGGCAGCGGTCTCCTCCGTGCTCATCTGCTCCCAGTGCCGCAGCACCACGACGCTGCGCTGCTTGGGAGCCAGCACCCCGAGGATGTCCATCAGCAGGGCACGGTCGGCGCGCTGCTCGGTGCCGTCGTCCACGCTCGCGTCCGGGAGCTGCTCGGTGGGCACCTCCTCCAGCTTGCGCGCCCGCCACCACTCCGTCCGCGTGTTGATCATGACGCGGCGCAGGTAGGCGTCGGCCAGCGACTTGTCCGCGATGCCGTCCCAGCGGCCGTAGGTGCGCACCAGTGCCGTCTGCAGCAGATCCTGCGCGTCGACCGGATCGGGCACCAGGCGCCGGGCGCTGCGCAGCAGAGCCTCCTGCCGGGTACGAACGTACTCTTCGAAGTCCAGTACCTTGCCGCCGCTGGTCGCCATGTCGACGCCTCCGATCCGCATTGCGATTCCCCACGTTGTCCGCGCCGGTGGTCGTCGTTTCCAGCGCGAGGAAGACGCTACGGAGGGGGTGTTGCGGCGTAGTGTGCGTCGGGCCCACAGCGAATGCACGGAAAACCCTCGGTTGTGTAACAGCGCTCCAGGGGTCATACCTCGGGCGGACGGCGGGGCTACGCGCGTCATACTCCGGACGGACAAGCACCCCCACCACAAGGCCTACGAGGCACATCGAGGCGGGTGCCGGGCCCCGCAGGCCCTTTCCGTCCGACGCGGATCGCGCCTCGGCCACCACGTCCCGCTGACAGAACGTCAGGGCGCTGCGGCTAGCGCGGCAGCCGCAGCCGGCGCGGGGGCCGCGGCGAGCGGCCCTGGGGCAGCCCCGCCTCTGCCGCCGGGCCGGGCCATACGCACCTACTGGCCCATACGTACTTGCTGGCCCATACGACCTACTGGCCCATACGACCTACTGGCCCATACGACCTACTGGCCCATACGTACCTACTGGGTCATGCGTGCCTACTGGGCCATCCGCACCGGGCCACCCACCGTATGTGACAGCGCGCGATGACGGCCGGGATATGACGGCTGGGGCGACATGGCCGTTACGTGACGACCGGGACGGCATGGCCGGGGCGTCATGGCCGTTACGTGACGGGCGCGGCATGACGGCCGGGGGGGGGGAGATGGCCGTCACCTGATGGCTGTTACGTGATGGCCGTTACGCGATGGCCGGGGCGGGATGGCTGCGGCCCACCGCCCGGCTGCGCGGCCGTCCGGCCGTCCGGTATCGCGGCCGCCCGCCGCCCTCCATATCGCGGCCGCGACATGGAGGGCGGCGGGCCGTATATCGGCCACGACATGCAGGGCAGCGGGCCGTCGTATGACGGTCGCGCGCGCTACGACAGAGGCAGCCGGTACCGGCCGCCGCCCAGCGGCTCCACCAGACCGTCCGACACCAGACCGTCCAGCGCCCGGGCCCGCTGCACCGGCTCGTCCCACACCGCGTCCAGCACCTGCTGCGGCACCGGCGTCACCGCCTCGCGCAGCACGGCGAGCAGCTTGCCGCGCACCTGCCGGTCGGTACCCGCGTACGTCTGCGTCCGCCGCGGCGGACCGTCGTGCGCCGGGGAGCCCGCCAGCCGCCAGGCGCACTGGGCCGCGATCGGGCAGCGGTGACACTCCGGCGTGCGCGCCGTGCACAACAGCGCGCCCAGCTCCATCGTGGCGGCCGCCCAGCGTGCCGCCAGCCGCTCGTCGTCGGGCAGCAGCTGACGGGCGAGCTTGCGCTCCGCGGCGGTGGTGGCGTTCGGCGGGTACTGCCGGCCGGCCACCGCGCGGGCGAACACCCGGCGCACATTGGTGTCCAGCACGGCGTGCCGCTGCCCGTACGCGAAGGACGCCACCGCCGCGGCGGTGTACTCGCCGACGCCGGGCAGCGCCAGCAACTGGCTGTGCTCGCGCGGCACATCACCGCCATGCCGCTCCTGTATGGCGGACGCGGCGGCGTGCAGGCGCAGCGCGCGCCGCGGATAGCCCAGCCGGCCCCAGGCCCGAACCGCCTCACCCGGCGCCTCGGCGGCCAGGTCGGCGGGGCGCGGCCAGCGGGCCAGCCACTGCTCGTACACCGGCAGCACTCTGCTGACCGGGGTCTGCTGCAGCATGAACTCGCTCACCATCACGCCCCAGGCGCCCGCCTCGGGGCGGCGCCAGGGCAGATCGCGGGCATGCTCGTCGAACCAGTCGGTGACCGGGGTGTGCAGCGCGGTCCCGTCTGCGGCCCCCGCGGCCGGGGCGGCGGCGGAGGCGGTCTCGGCGGCGGCGGTCGTGGCAGTGGAGGTGACAGGCGTCGAAGTCATGGCACTGCCGATCCTGGCACGTCCGCGCGCACCCGGGAAACGCGCCGGGCCCGCCCCGCCGCACGCCCACCCGCACGCAGGACGACTACATACGCACGGGTGGCGGCTACCGGCGGTACGCGCCGAGCCGACGACGGCCCGGCGGAAGGCCGACGCCGGGCTGACGACGAGCCGACGACGAGCCGACGACGGGCACGCGGAAGGTCGATCACGAGCCGATGAGCACCAGGCTTGAGATGGGCGGACTGAGGAAGGATCAAGCTTGAGACGGGTGAACCGAGGAGTCTCGGATGAACGAGGAGTCTCGGAGCCGCCCCGACCTCTGACTACAATCCGAGGGAACTGATTACTCTCCGTAATCGTTGCTTGAATAATGGAGGCGGCGAGCGAGCGAGGATGCGGGCGCGTGACGGAGCGAGGATGCGCGCGCAGGGCGGAGCAGGGGTGCGGGCGCACGGCGGAGAGTGGAGCGGACACGGCATGAGCGATACGGAAACCGGCGGCGGTGGAGCAGCCGGCGGCGGTACGAAAGCCACCGGCGGCGCGGCGGGTACGGGCCGCGAGGCGGAGGCGGCCGACGCGGGCGAACCCGGCGGCGCGGCGGACGCGGGTGCAATGGGCGGAGCTGCGGCCTGCCCCGTGGCGATCCGGCAGGCGCTGGCCACGCATACGACGATGACGCTGGCGTACGTGGACGAGGACGGACCGCAGGCCTGCGCGGTGCTGTACGCGACCGAAGCGCCGGACGCGCCCAACTCGGCCGGCTCCGGCTACGGCGATGGCGCCGTAGCCGGACCTGGAGTCGTAGCCGACGAAGGGGGTGATGCCGGAGCCGGTGATGATGCTGGCGCCGGTGCCGGTCCTGGCGATGCCCCCGGAACGGTCCTGACGGCCGGTCCCTCCTCCGACCCCGTGCTGTACTTCGTCACCGCGACCACGACCCGGCACGGCCGGGCTCTCGCCGAGCCCGGTGCCCGGGTCGCGTTCACCGCGCAGCGGGACGGCCAGGAGTGGAGCGGGCTGACGGGGCTGCAGGGCCGGGGCCACTGCCGTCCCCTGACCGGCGCCGAGCGGGCGGCCGGCTGGCGGATCTACACCGAGCGCTTCCCCTTCGTCGAGGCGAGCGACCGGCTCCGCGCCGCGCTTGAGCGCACCACCCTGTGGGAGTTGCGCCCCGACTGGCTGCGACTGATCGACAACGGGCAGGGCTTCGGCCACAAGGAGGAGTGGCGGCGACCGGATGCCCCGTAGTTCCCGTCGCCTGTGCGGCGGCCCACGCGGCCCCATGGCGCCCACGCGCCCGTGGCGCCCCGTTGCGTCCGTAGTTCCTACGCCAGCGCCCCGTAGTTCCTAAGCCTCGACCAGGACCCGCCACCGGCCCGCCCGCATCCGCAGGATCAGGTCGGTCGCCGGGGAGCCGAGGAGTGCCGCGCCGAGTGCCGCCACCGCCGCGCCCAGGGCCAGGCCGGCGGCCACGTCGTGCGGGTAGTGGACGCCGACGAACACGCGGGAGAAGCCGGTGAGCAGGGCGATCGGCAGCGCCGCCCAGGCGGCGGCCCGCCAGGCGATGGCGATGCCGACCGCCAGCGCCGCGGCGATCGTCGAGTGGTTGCTGGGGAAGGACCAGTCCCCCTCGGGCGGACAGGGCACGATCGAGGCGGCCGCGCCCGCCACCGCCCGGCACGGGCGCTCCTCGTCCACCAGGCTCTTGACGAGTTCGCTCAGCAGGTACGCGACCGCGGTGGCTATCGGCACCAGCGCCGCGAGCGCGACGCTTCGCGCCGTGCCGCTGCGGGACCGCCACCACCCCAGGACCGCCACCGCCATCAGGAGCAGCAACCCGCCCTCGGTGCCGATGTCGGCGAGGGTGCGGAGCCAGTTGGGCGCGTCGTGCGCCAGGTCGGTGAGATCGCGGTAGAGGTCGATGCTGTTCATGATCATTAACGGTACGGCCGTGGCGTCCGTGGTGCGGCGTACGAACGTCGGGAGGGGGCAACCGGCGACGGGAGGGGAGGAGGGAGAGGAGGCGACCGGCGACGGAGGAGGTGACCGGCGACGGAGGAGGTGACCGGCGACGGAGGAGGTGACCGGCGGCGGGAGGGGGTAACCGGCGGCGGGAGGGGGTAACCGGCGAAAGTAAGGTCGGAAGGAGCAGACCTCGCCTAACGGGGCATCAGGCCCGTTACGGCGGTAAACGCGGCCGGCGGGCCGACTCCGGGCCGATAATGGGAAAAGTTGCAGCCGGATGCGGCGGGTAGTGGCCGGTGTGGCTACGGATCTCTCGTAGAGTTTCCGCGTGGGATCACTGCGCAATCCGATCGGGCCGCTTCCCTCCTCCATCTACTGGCGGCGGAGGGCTGTTGCGCTGGCCATCGTCGTCCTGCTCACCGTTCTGGTCGTCTGGGCCCTCAATCTGGGTGGCGGCGGCGGTGCGAACAGCGATGAGGGCAAGGGCGGTTCGCACGGCAAGGGCCCCGCGACGTCCATCACGCCCGGCCCCTCCTCCACCGGCCCGGCGATCACTCAAAAGCCGGGCGGGCGCGACGAGTCGGGCGGCGGCGGGGAGTCGGGCTCGGACTCCGGCGCCGGCGGCGGTTCGGGGGCTTCCGACGGCGACAGCGGTGGTGCCGGTGGCGGCTCCGGCTCGGGCGGTTCCGGTTCGGGATCCGGCAGCGGTCCGATCGGTCAGGGCTCCGGAAGCGCGGTACCGGCCGGTTCGTCCCTCCCCAACTGCACATCGCCCAAGGTGGAGTTGACCCTCCGTAGCGTCAAGGACTCCTACGCTCCCGGCAAGCGGCCGGCGTTCGAGCTGACGGTCAAGAACACGGCCGGTGCGGCCTGCAAGGTGGACCTCGGGCAGAAGGCCGCGGTGGTCACCATCACCGACACCGCCGGAGACGACCCGGTGTGGGCCTCGAACGACTGCCCGTCGGGCACCGCCCCCGCGCTGCTGAAGGTGCCGGGCGAGGGCTCCGTGAAGCGCACCCTCGGGTGGGACCGTCACGCCAGCGCCCCGCGGTGCGCGACGCCGAGTTCGGCGACGGTGCCGGCCGGCAAGTACCTGATCGAGGCGAAGGTCCCGGGCCTGAAGGCGGCCCGTACGTCGTTCGTGCTGGATGAGGACTGACGTACGTACCGGGACGGGACAGCCGTACGGGCCGAGGCCGAGGCTGAGCCTGAGGTGAGGCTGAGGCATCGGTGCGGGAAGGCCGCTGCGGTTGAGGGCCGGTGCAACCGAGTTGAGGGGTGACGCACGCCCGTGGTGAACGCGGCTGACGCCCGTTTCGGAGGCGACTGACGCCCGCGGCGAACGTGGCTGACGCCCGTGTTCGCAGGTGGCTGACGCCCGTGTCGTCGGCGGCGGCTGACGCCCGTGGCGAGGGCCGTCCTTCGTGCGGAGGCTGATCGCTCTGGGCGATTCCGCTGAGAGCGTGCGGTGCTGGTCTCGTCCGCGGGCCTCCGGCACAGTCGCCGTCATGAGACTACTGATGCTGGGCGGAACGGAGTTCGTGGGCCGAGCGGTCACCGAGGCGGCGCTGGCGCGGGGTTGGCAGGTGACGGTCTTCCATCGTGGGACCCACGCGCCGCCGGAGGGCGTGACCGCGCTGCACGGCGACCGCACGGACCCGGCGGGGCTCGCGGCGCTGGAAGAGGGCGAATGGGACGCCGTCGTCGATACGTGGAGCGGCGCGCCCGTGGCCGTACGGGACGCGGCGCGTCTGCTGGCCGGCCGGGCCCGGAACTACGTCTACGTCTCCAGCCGGTCCGTGTACGCCTACCCGGCGGCGTACGGCCTCGGCGAGGACGGCCCGGTGGTGGCCGGGTCCGCCGACGCGACGGACTCCGACGACTACGCGACGGCCAAGCGGGGCGCCGAACTGGCCGCGCTCGACGCCTTCGGGGACCGGGCGCTGCTGGTCCGCGCGGGCCTGATCCTCGGGCCGTACGAGAACATCGGGCGGCTGCCGTGGTGGCTGGGCCGGATCGCCCGCGGGGGCGCGGTGCTGGCGCCCGGTCCGCGGGAGACGGCCCTTCAGTACGTGGACGTCCGCGACCTCGCCGAGTGGAC
Organism: Streptomyces sp. NPDC059008; assembly: GCF_042749045.1. Taxonomy (NCBI): domain Bacteria; kingdom Bacillati; phylum Actinomycetota; class Actinomycetes; order Kitasatosporales; family Streptomycetaceae; genus Streptomyces; species Streptomyces sp. NPDC059008. Next base: position 243,072 of record NZ_JBHYJC010000006.1, read on the forward strand.
CCTCGACGCCGTGCAGTCCGGTCTCGGCGGGGCGTACAACCTGGTGAGCGAGGTCGGGCACGCCACCATGGGCGAGCTGCTGGAGAGCTGTGTGAAGGTCACCGGCTCGGACGCGGAGCTGCGCTGGACCGCCCCCGAGGACGTGCTCGCCGCCGGTATCGAACCGTGGTCCGAGTTGCCGGTCTGGCTGCCGCCGGGCGAGCTGTACGACGCGATGTACGGCGCGGATGTCTCCAGGGCGCTGGCGACGGGGCTGCGTTGCCGCCCGGTCGGCGAGACGGTGGCGGACACCTGGTCCTGGCTGCGCTCCATCGGTGGGACGGCGCCGCAGCGTCCGGACCGGCCGGCGGTGGGGCTGGCGGAGGAGAAGGAGGCGGCGGCCCTGCGGTAGGCGCAGGCGGTGGTCGCTCAGGGCGGGCGGCCGCGCGGCCTGTTCGCCGCGGCGCGGGTCCGTGACGCGGAAAGTCCGCTGCCCCCGTGTGACGCACGGGGGCAGCGGACGTTCTCGGCTCATGTCCAGGGCGACGCAACGCCGTCGGTGGTCAGCCGATGGGGTTGACGAAGGTGCCCGGGTGGGTGGCGCCGCGCTGGTCGACGAGGGTGCCCCAGGGCCACTTGATGGTGATCGACCGGGTCTCGTTGGGCGGGGTGATGTCCGCGAAGGCGGGCTGGTAGAAGCCCTTGTCTTCCTTGGTCATGAGGACGTTGATCGTGAAGTCGGTGCTGTCCCCGGGCCCCAGGGTGATCGAGCCGTGCTTGGCGGACGAGCGGGCCAGCGACCAGCGCTCGCCGCCGTTCTCGGACTTGAGGTCCACGCCCGCGAAGCCGCCGATCGTGCAGGTGCGGCTGCCCTTGTTGGTCAGTACGACGCTGGCGGTCGTCGCGCCGGGCGCGTCGGGGTCCGGGATCGCGTCGCCGCCCGTGGCGAACGCCGCCTTCAGGCCGGAGGTGTGGCACCGCTCGACGCCCGAGCCCGCCTTGCCGCCGCCGGTGGCGTGCGCGCCGCCCGACTGCTTGCCCGTAGCGCCCGGCTTGGTGCCGGCCTTGGCGTCGGCCTTGGGGCCGGGGCTCGCCTGGGCATCGGAGCCCTGCGCTCCGGCGGAGGAGCCCGCGCCGCCGGACTCGGCGGGGGCCGAGCTCGCGTCCGTCCGGGCCGCGGGCTTCGTGCCGCCGGTGTCCGAGCCGGAGCAGGCGGTCAGCGTAAGGCCGGCGACTGCGGTCAGGGCTGCGGCGGCGATGCGAAGGGTGCGGCGACGAGCGGTGCGGACAGTGGTGCTGGAGCTCATTTCAGGTCCCCCGGGGCGGTCGGTGTCGTGGTTTCCTCGGTACGTCACCCACTCTGCTCGGGGTCGCTATCGCAAGGATGCCGCCCCGCTAACGTCCGGCTAACACGGCTGTGAGCAGGGGAAGGACGCCGAGGAGAGCCCGAAGAACCAGGCCGCGCCGCCTAGTTGGGACGCTCGGGTCAGACCGACCGCTCCGGTCAGACGTACCGCTCCAAGATCGACGACTCCGCCAGGCGGGACAGGCCCTCGCGTACCGAGCGGGCGCGGGCCTCGCCCACTCCGTCGACGGTCTGGAGGTCGTCGACGCTGGCCGCGAGCAGCTTCTGCAGGCCGCCGAAGTGGTCGACGAGGCGGTCGATGACCGTGCCGGGGAGGCGGGGGACCTTCGCCAGCAGGCGGAAGCCGCGCGGGGAGACGGCGGAGTCCAGGGTCTCGGGGGCGCCGCTGTAGCCCAGCGCGCGGGCCACGATGGGGAGTTCGAGCAGCTCGGTGTGGGTCAGGGAGTCGAGCTCGGAGAGCGCTTCGGCGACCGTGCGGGAGCGCTTGGCGGTGGGTTCGGGAACGTAGTCGCGGACGACCAGTTCGCGCTCGGGCTCCACGCCGGCGATCAGCTCTTCGAGCTGGAGGGTGAGGAGCCGGCCGTCCGTGCCGAGCTCGACGACGTACTCGGCGATCTCGGTGGCGATCCGGCGGACCATCTCCAGGCGCTGGGCGACCGCGGTGACGTCGCGGACCGTGACCAGGTCCTCGATCTCGAGTGCGGACAGGGTGCCGGCGACCTCGTCCAGGCGGAGCTTGTAGCGCTCCAGGGTGGCCAGGGCCTGGTTGGCGCGCGAGAGGATCGCGGCGGACTCCTCCAGGACGCGGCGCTCGCCGTCCACGTACAGGGCGATCAGGCGCATGGACTGGCTGACCGAGACGACGGGGAAGCCGGCCTGGATCGAGACGCGCTGGGCCGTGCGGTGGCGGGTGCCGGTCTCCTCGGTGGGGATGGAGGCGTCGGGGACCAGCTGGACGCCGGCACGCAGGATCTTGGTGATGTCCTTGTCGAGGACCAGGGCGCCGTCGAGCTTGCACAGCTCGCGCAGGCGGGTGGCGGTGAACTCGACGTCGAGGACGAAGCCGCCGGTGCACATGGTCTCGACGGTCTTGTCGAAGCCGAGGACGATCAGCCCGCCGGTATTGCCGCGGAGGATGCGCTCCAGGCCGTCGCGCAGTGCGGTACCGGGCGCGACGGCGCTCAGCGAGGCGCGCATCAGGCTCTCGGTGCCGGGGTTCCCACCGGACCTGCCGGGAGTCGATGCCCGGTCGTTGGCTGCCACTGCACTCCTCCGTCACACGGTCTGTCGGTCCGCAGGCCGCTCGCCCCATTGCTGCGGTTGACGTACCAGCGGAGCGTACGTGGCCGGCAGGCAATTCTGCGGTGACGGGCGAGACCAGGGCAAAGTCTACCGGCGTGCGCCCTCTTCCTGTGGGGCCTCCCGGCGTACCCGCTTGGGCAGGACGCTCAGGGCCTGTCCGACGTCGGCGACCTCCAGGACCCGCATCCCGTCGGGGATCTTGCCGGGGTCGGCCGGGACCAGGGCGTGGGTGAAGCCGAGCCGGGCCGCCTCGGAGAGCCGGCGCTGGACGCCGGTGACGCGTCTGACCTCGCCGGCGAGGCCCACCTCGCCGATGGCGACCAGGTTCTTGGGCAGGGGGGTGTCGCTGGCGGCGCTGGCGAGTGCCAGGGCGACGGCGAGGTCGGCGGCGGGCTCGGTGAGCTTCACGCCGCCGACCGTCGCGCTGTAGATGTCGCGTTTGCCCAGGGCGCTGATCCGGCCGCGCTGCTCCAGGACGGCCAGCATCATCGAGACCCGGGAGGTCTCCAGGCCGGAGGTGGTGCGCCGGGGCGAGGGGATCTGGGAGTCGACGGTCAGCGCCTGGACCTCGGCGACCAGCGGGCGGCGGCCCTCCAGGGTGACCGTCAGGCAGGTGCCGGGCACCGGCTCGGCCCGGCGGGTCAGGAACAGGCCCGAGGGGTCGGCGAGGCCGGTGATCCCTTCGTCGTGCAGCTCGAAGCAGCCGACTTCGTCGGTGGTGCCGTAGCGGTTCTTGACGCCGCGCACGAGGCGGAGGCGGGCGTGCCGGTCGCCTTCGAAGTGCAGGACGACGTCGACGAGGTGTTCCAGGAGGCGGGGGCCGGCGATGGCGCCGTCCTTGGTGACGTGGCCCACCAGGAGCGTGGACATGCCGCGTTCCTTGGAGGCGCGGATCAGGGCGCCGGCGACCTCGCGGACCTGGGCCATACCGCCGGGCGCGCCGTCGATCTCCGGGGAGGCGACGGTCTGGACGGAGTCGAGGATGAGGAGGGAGGGCTTGACGGTGTCGAGGTGGCCGAGGACGGCGGAGAGGTCGGTCTCGGCGGCCAGGTAGAGGTGGTCGTTGATGGCGCCGATGCGGTCGGCGCGCAGCCGTACCTGGCTCGCGGACTCCTCGCCGGTCACGTAGAGCGTGCGGTGGGCGTCGGAGGCGGCCTTGGCGGCGGCGTCCAGGAGGAGGGTGGACTTGCCGACGCCCGGTTCGCCGGCCAGCAGCACGACGGCGCCGGGGACCAGGCCGCCGCCCAGCACCCGGTCCAGCTCGTCCACGCCGGTGGAGCGGGCGGCGGCCTGCTTGCCGTCGACCTGGCCGATGGGCAGCGCGGCCGTCGTGACGCGGCCGGGCGCGGTGGTGCGCACCGCGGGGGTGCCGCCGAACTCCTCGACGGTGCCCCACGCCTGGCACTCGGGGCAGCGGCCGAGCCACTTGGCGGTGGTCCAGCCGCATTCGGTGCAGCGGTAGGAGGGGCGCTCCTTGCCCGACGTTTTACGCGTTGCCATGGGGTCACCGTAGCGGCGGGGTCTGACAACGCCCTCCGCCGAGTCCTCGGGGAGCGGGTCCCGGCGGTTCCGCCGCGTCGCCGTCCGGTTGCGCCGAGCGGGTGGCGCGCGCCGAGCGTGCCCCTGCCCCAATGGCCGAGCCGTGTCCCCTTTTGAGGGAGATGGTCACCCGTAAGGGTTAAAAGTGTGCCGGGCGAGCAGGCCTGGCTGCATCATCCCCCTACCGTCGCCGGGGTGATGAGCAGCAGGCCCGAGCACCCCACGCACTCCACCGGCGCACACCGGTCGCGCGGCGACGGCCGGCGCCGGAGCCGGCCGCAGCCCGCCGAGCGGCCCGAGCGGCCCGAACCGCTCGGCCCGGGTGAACGCGACGACGGCTATGAGCCGTATCTGGACGGGCTGTTCACGTACTGCCTGTCCGTCCTGTGCGACCACGACGCGGCGGCGGCGGTGCTCGGCGAGATGCTCGCGCTCGCGGAGCACCGCCGCGGCCGGCGCCCGGGCGACCCCGCGCTGCACCGCTCCTGGCTCTACGCGCTGGCCCGGTGGGCCTGTCTGCGCCGGCTCGCCGAGCGGACCGGGTCCGCCAGAAGGCCGGGCGGCGCTTCGGACGGCGCACCGGCCGGCTCCGCGGGCACCGCGGCCGTTCGCGACGCCGAGCGGCGGCAGCGGGAACTGGCCGCGCTGGCCTGGCCGGAGGCCGCGGGCACCACCCCCGAGCAGCGCGAGGCGCTGGAGCTCTCGGTGCGCCATCACCTCTCCGCCGACGAGGTCGCCGCGGTGCTCGGCGCCGACCCGATCGCCACCCGCGCGCTGCTGGCCACCGCGTCCTGCGAGGTCGAACGGACCCGGGCGGCGCTGGCCGTCGTCGAGTCGGGGCGATGTCGGGAGGTCGCGCGGCTGGCGGGCGACAGTCAGATGCTGCTGGGCGCGGCGCTGAGCCGGGAGCTGGTGCGCCATGTCGACGACTGCGCCGAGTGCCGGCGGACCGCCGAGCGGGCCACCGTGCCGGGGGCGTGGCCGGGCACCGCGCCGGTGGCCCGGGGCACGCTGCCGCTGGTCGGCGCTCCCGGGGAGGCCGTGCTGGCCGCGTTGGCGGCGGCCCGGCGCTCCCGGTCGGGGCGCGCGGAGGGAGTGCCCGGCGCCGGCCGCGGCGGCCGGGCGCGCGGGGCAAACGGTTCTCCTCGCTACGACCGCGACGGCTTCCCCGTGGGCGCCCCCACGGACCGGGCCGCCCGGCGCCGCAGGCTGCGGGCCCGGGCGCTGACCACCACCGTCGTCGCCACGGTGGTGGCGGCGCCGGTGCTGGCCCTGTGGGCGGCCTACCGCGGCGCTCCCGCCACCGGGGAGGCCGCGAACGAATCACCGGCGGTGACGGCCAGCGACACGGACAGCGGCGTGCAGCTGGGCGGCCGCCCGTACGAGAACGCCGGCAACGCCCGGACGACGCCCGAGCCCGGCTTCCGCGCCGGCGCGGGGCTGTCGGACGTGTCCGTCGAGGTGGTCGACGGGGACGGCGGCGCGCCGCGGTCGGGCGCGCGGGCCGGCCGGGCGGCCCGGGGCCCGGGCCGGCTGACGGTGGCCGCGCAGCCGAGCGGCGGGACGACGGTCATCACGCTGAGTGCCTCGGGGGGTGCGCCGGTGCGCTGGACGGCCTCGTCGGGTGCGCCCTGGCTGCTGATGAGTCATACGGCGGGTTCGCTGCGGCCGGGGCAGTCCACGACGATCACGGTCTACGTCGACCACGACCGGGAGCCCGCGGGCCGGTGGCGGGCCAGGATCGCCATCGGGCCCGGCAGGACCGCCGTGACGATGGAGGGTTTCGGCGCCCCGGAGCCGGGCCCCGGCCCGCAGGACCCGACGCCCACCCACCCGGCACCGACCCCCTCGGGCCCGGCGTCCACGCCCACGCCGACCCCCGCGGATCCGTCTCCCACACCCACCCCCACGGCTTCCGCGCCGACGCCGGCCCCGACGACTCCGGAGCCGAGCTCGCGGCCGTCGAACACCACGCGCCCCGCCGGCTGAGACCGCACGACGGCGGGCCGCGAAGGCATCACGGCCCGCCGAAGAGGCACCACGGCCCGCCGGGGAAGATCACGGCCCATCGGGGACGACGTCACGGTGGCAAGCGACGCCGCCGTCCCGCTCTGGGCCTCGCGGGCCTCGTCCTACTGCGCGGAATCCTTCTCCTTCGCGGAGTCCGCAGGCTTCCCGGAGTCCGCAGGCTTCCCGGACTCCGCGGACTTCCCGGGCTTCTTCGACTGCGCCGGCTTCGGATCCGCCGGATGCGGCGCCATCGGCAGTGTCGCCGCCAGCCGCTCCTCGCACAGCTCGGCGAGCTTGGCGTAGCCCTTCTTGCCCATCAGCTCGGTCAGCTCCGGCTTGTACGAGACGTACACCGGCTCGCCGGCGCCGTGCGCCGACGTCGCGGACGTGCACCACCAGTGCAGGTCGTGGCCACCGGGGCCCCAGCCGCGCCGGTCGTACTCGCCGATGGTCACCTGCAGCACCTGGGTGTCGTCCGGCCGGTCGATCCAGTCGTACGTGCGCCGGATCGGCAGCTGCCAGCAGACGTCCGGCTTGGTCTCCAGCGGTTCGCGGCCCTCGCGCAGCGCGAGGATGTGCAGTGAGCAGCCCGCGCCGGCCGGGAAGCCGGGGCGGTTCTGGAAGATGCACGAGCCCTGCCAGCGGCGGGTCTGCCGCTCGCCGTCGTCGTCCTCCTCGACCCAGCCGGTCTGCGTGCCGACGTCGTGGAACTGCCACAGGTCGGGCGTGAGCCGCGCCACGTGCCGGGCCACCCGCTTCTCGTCGTCGTCGTCCGAGAAGTGCGCGCCGAGCGTGCAGCAGCCGTCGTCGGCCCGGCCGGCCTGGATGCCCTGGCAGCCGCTGCCGAAGATGCAGGTCCAGCGGGAGGTCAGCCAGGTCAGGTCGCAGCGGAAGAGCTGCTCGTCGTCGGCCGGGTCGGGGAAGGTGACCCACGCGCGGGCGAAGTCGAGGCCGACCTCGTCGGCCGGGGGCTGCGCCCCAGCAGCCGCCCGGGCGCGCCGCTTTTCGTCCTTCTTCAGCGCTTTTTCGTGCTTCGCCTTTTTCGTCTTTGCCACAGGTCCAGCGTACGGGGGTCGGTACGGCCTTGAGGAATTGCCGGATCCGGGCCCGGCGCGCGTCCGGGCGCGCAGCGGGCCGCGGGCCGGGAACCACCGCGCCGTGAGGAGCGGGCCATCGGCGCAGTAGGTTTCCCCGTATGAGACTCGGTGTCCTCGATGTGGGTTCGAATACGGTCCATCTGCTGGTGGTGGACGCACACCCGGGCGCGCGCCCGCTGCCCGCCTATTCGCACAAGGCGGATCTGCGCCTTGCCGAACTCCTCGACGAGGCCGGTGCCATAAGCGACGCCGGGGTGGAGCGCCTGGTGGCGACCGTCCTGGAGGCGCTGCAGGTGGCCGAGGACAAGGGCGTCGAGAGCGTGCTGCCGTTCGCCACGTCCGCGGTGCGCGAAGCCACCAACGGCGAGGAGGTGCTGCGCCGGGTCGCCCTGGAGACCGGCGTCGAGCTGCAGGTGCTCTCCGGTGAGGACGAGGCGCGGCTCACCTTCCTCGCGGCCCGCCGCTGGCTGGGCTGGTCCGCCGGCCGGCTGCTGGTGCTGGACATCGGCGGCGGCTCGCTGGAGATCGCCTTCGGCCTCGACGAGGAGCCGGACGTGGCGGTGTCGCTGCCGCAGGGCGCCGGCCGGCTCACGGCGAGCTCTCTGCCGGGCGACCCGCCCGACCCGGACGACGTGCGGGCGCTGCGCCGCCGGGTGCGGGCCGAGATCGCCAAGGTGGTGAGCGAGTTCACCCGGTACGGGACCCCCGACCAGGTCGTCGGCACGTCCAAGACCTTCAAGCAGCTGGCCCGGATCGCGGGCGCCGCGCGCTCGGCCGAGGGCCTGTACGTCCAGCGCGAGCTGACCCGCAGGAATCTGGAGGAGTGGGTGCCGCGGCTGGCCGCGATGACCGTCAAGGAGCGCGCCGAGCTGCCCGGAGTGTCCGACGGCCGGGCGCGGCAGCTGCTGGCCGGGGCGCTGGTCGCCGAGGCCGCGATGGACCTGTTCGGGGTGGAGACGCTGGAGATCTGCCCGTGGGCGCTGCGTGAGGGCGTCATCCTGCGGCGGCTGGACCATCTGCCCGCGTGAGACTCGTCACGCCCGTACGGGAGGTGTGCCACGCCCATCGCCCCAGCCCCACCGGCCACGGGGCTCCCACGGGACGGGGAGACCTGCGCCGACAGGGGCGGTGGCCGTCCGGATCTCCTGCCCCGGGCACGGGCGCGGCCCGTACGCTGTCCCTCGTGACAGAGCCAGTGGTGCGCATCCCGGATGCGAAGGTCGCGCTGTCCACGGCCTCGGTGTATCCGGAGTCGACGGCGACGGCCTTCGAGATCGCCGCGCGCCTGGGCTACGACGGCGTCGAGGTCATGGTGTGGACCGACCCGGTCAGTCAGGACGTCGAGGCGCTGCGCAGGCTCTCCGACTACCACGGCGTACCGGTCCTGGCCGTCCACGCGCCGTGTCTGCTGATCACCCAACGGGTCTGGTCCACCGACCCGTGGGTGAAGCTGCAGCGGGCCCGTAACGCCGCGGAGAAGCTGGGCGCCTCGACCGTGGTGGTGCACCCGCCGTTCCGCTGGCAGCGCAGCTACGCCCGGGAGTTCGTCCGCGGGGTGTGGCGGATGGCGGGCGAGACGGACGTGCGCTTCGCCGTCGAGAACATGTACCCGTGGCGCTACCGGGACCGCGAGATGCTGGCGTACGCCCCGGACTGGGACCCCACCAACGACGACTACCGGCACTTCACCGTCGACCTGTCGCACACCGCCACCGCCCGCAACGACGCGCTGGCGATGGTGGAGCGGATGGGCGACCGGCTGGCGCACGTCCACCTCGCCGACGGCAACGGCTCCGCCAAGGACGAGCACCTGGTGCCGGGGCGCGGCAGCCAGCCCTGCGCCGAGGTGCTGGAGCGGCTGGCCGCCACCGGCTTCGACGGGCATGTGGTCGTCGAGGTCAACACCCGCCGGGCGATGTCCGCCGCCGAACGCGAGGCCGACCTGGCCGAGGCGCTGGCCTTCACCCGGCTGCATCTGGCGTCGCCGAGCCGGGTGCCGGGTTCGTGAGCGAGCCCGCGGACGAGTCGCCCGAGCGGCCCGCCCGCCGCCGGGGACGCCCGCCGCGCGGCGCCGCCGAGGCCGGGCCCGGCGCCCGGGACCGGATCCTGGCCGCGGCCCGTACCGAGTTCGCCGAGCGCGGCTACGACAAGACCTCGGTGCGCGGTATCGCCAAGGCGGCGGGGGTGGATGCGGCGCTGGTGCACCACTACTTCGGCACCAAGGAGCAGGTCTTCGCGGCGGCCATCGAGCTGTCCTTCGCGCCCGCGCTGACCATGCCCGACGCCCTCGCGGGCGGCGGCGCCGAGGTCGGCGAGCGGATGGCCCGCTTCATGTTCGGTGTCTGGGAGAACCCGGTCAGCCGGCCGCCGCTGCTGGCGATCATGCGTTCGGCGCTGACCAACGACACCGCGGCGGCGGTGCTGCGCGGGCTGATCGAGCGCCGGATGCTGCAGCGGCTGGCGGGCGAACTGCGCGTCCCCGACCCCGAGTTCCGGGTGCAGCTCGCCGCGAGCCACCTCATCGGCATCGCGCTGCTGCGCTATGTGATCAAGATGGACCCGGTCGCCTCCGCGGACACCGAGGAGATCATCGCGATGGTCGCGCCGACGCTCCAGCGGTATCTGACCCAGCCGTAGGGGATGCGGGCCCCGGGCCGTAGGGGAGGGGCGAACGGATCCCGTAGGGGATGCGAGGGCCCCCTGCGGGGCCACAACGCGGGGGTGCCGGCAGGCATTCCGCACGACCGCCGGCAGGCATTCCGCACGACCGCCGGGAAGGCGTCCCCCTCTGTTGCCGAGGAAGGCCGACACCGTCCGCACTCTGGGCGGTCGTCTCACATGCCGGAGTCGGCGTCCAGATCTTGGATCAAGAGCGTAACCTCGGACTCAGTTGCTACATGATTTCCGAGGGAGTGACCATCGTGCCTGAGCTGAGGTCCCGCACCGTTACCCATGGCCGCAACATGGCGGGCGCCCGCGCCCTTATGCGGGCCTCGGGTGTAGCGAGCGAGGACATCGGCAAGCCGATCGTCGCGGTGGCCAACTCCTTCACCGAGTTCGTGCCCGGCCACACCCACCTCGCCCCGGTCGGCCGGATCGTCTCCGACGCCATCCGGGCCGCCGGCGCCGTCCCCCGCGAGTTCAACACCATCGCCGTCGACGACGGCATCGCCATGGGCCACGGCGGCATGCTCTACTCGCTGCCCTCCCGCGACCTGATCGCGGACTCCGTCGAGTACATGGTCGAGGCGCACTGCGCCGACGCGCTGATCTGCATCTCCAACTGCGACAAGATCACCCCCGGCATGCTGATGGCCGCGATGCGGCTGAACATCCCGGTGGTCTTCGTCTCCGGCGGCCCGATGGAGGCCGGCCAGGCCACCCTCGTCGACGGCACGGTCCGCAAACTCGACCTGATCAACGCCATCGTCGACTCGGTCAACGACAGCGTCTCGGACGAGGACGTGCTGCGCATCGAGGAGAACGCCTGCCCGACCTGCGGTTCGTGTTCCGGCATGTTCACCGCCAACTCGATGAACTGCCTGACCGAGGCCATCGGCCTCTCGCTGCCCGGCAACGGCTCGGTCCTGGCCACCCACACCGCCCGCAAGGCGCTCTACGAGAACGCCGGCCGCACGGTCGTGGAGATCACCAAGCGCTACTACGAGGACGGCGACGAGTCCGTCCTGCCGCGCAACATCGCCACCCGCGCCGCCTTCGAGAACGCCATGGCGCTCGACATCGCCATGGGCGGCTCCACGAACACGATCCTGCATCTGCTCGCCGCCGCCCAGGAGGCCGAGCTGGACTACGACCTCAAGGACATCGACGAGGTCTCGCGGCGCGTCCCCTGCCTGGCCAAGGTCGCCCCGAACGTGGCGCCCGGCGGCACGTACTACATGGAGGACGTGCACCGCGCCGGCGGCATCCCCGCGATCCTCGGGGAGCTCTACCGCGGCGGACTGCTCAACGAGGACGTGCACTCCGTCCACTCCGCGACCCTCGCCGAGCACCTCAAGACCTGGGACGTGCGCGGCGGTTCCCCCTCCGCCGAAGCCGTCGAGCTGTGGCACGCCGCCCCCGGCTGCAAGCGCTCGGCGACCGCCTTCTCCCAGTCCGAGCGCTGGGAGACGCTGGACACCGACGCCGAGGGCGGCTGCATCCGCTCCGTCGAACACGCCTACTCCAAGGACGGCGGACTGGCCGTCCTCAAGGGCAACATCGCCGAGGACGGCTGCGTGGTGAAGACCGCCGGCGTCGACGAGTCGATCTGGACCTTCGAGGGCCCGGCCGTGGTCTGCGAGTCGCAGGACGAGGCCGTCGACAAGATCCTCACCAAGCAGATCAAGGAGGGCGACGTCGTCGTCATCCGCTACGAGGGCCCCAAGGGCGGCCCCGGCATGCAGGAGATGCTCTACCCGACGTCGTTCCTCAAGGGCCGCGGTCTGGGCAAGGCCTGCGCGCTGGTCACCGACGGCCGCTTCTCCGGCGGCACGTCCGGCCTGTCCATCGGCCACGCCTCCCCCGAGGCGGCGTCCGGCGGCACCATCGCCCTCGTCGAGGACGGCGACCGCATCCGCATCGACATCCCGGGCCGGTCCATCGACCTCCTCGTGGACGACGCGACGCTGGCCGCCCGCCGGGAGGCCCTGGGCGGCGTGTACGCGCCCAAGCAGCGCGAGCGCAACGTGTCGGCGGCGCTGCGGGCCTACGCGGCGATGGCCACCAGCGCGGACAAGGGCGCGGTGCGGGACGTGAACAAGCTCGGCTGAGCACACCCGTCGATGTGAAGGAGCCCCCCACGGCCGTGGGGGGCTCCTTCACATCGGGGCATACGGAGCGTCAACTGCCGGACGGCTCCCCGCCCCTGACGGCGCCGACGCACCAGGAGTCCGGCACGAGGCCGGCGCCCGCCGCCGTCACCGGGAGCCGGTGCGCGGACCTCACCAGCCCGCCGGGTCCTTCGTCGGCGCGCCGAACACCGTGCCGTCCGGCGCCGCGGCGTAGACCGCGCCCCGTGCGCCGTCCACCCGCGGCGCGGGCAGCGACTCCACGAACCCGTTGTGCCGGGCGGCCGTCAGCCGGGGCGGGGTCTGCCCGATCAGCGCGCCCGACCGGGCGTCCATCGCCAGCAGCCGGCCGTCCGCGGCGGTGAAGAACAGCCGGTCGCCGCTCACCACGGGAGCCGAGCCCCGGCTGACGGAGGTCTCGGTGTCCCACTTACGGGCCCCGACGGCCTGCAGCGCACCGCCCTCGGCCAGCAGGTACACCGTCTCGTCGTGCACCACGGCGGCCACACCGTCCAGGGGCGCGGTCAGCGGCAGGCGGCGGGCGTGCCCGGTGGCCGGGTCGTAGCGGACGACGGCGGTGGTGCGGTAGGAGAGCTTGGGGTCGGTGGCGGTGAGGTAGAGCGCCCCGGACGGGCCGGTCCCGGCCGGCGTGAGCACCCCCGGCAGCCGGCGCGACCAGCGGACCCGGCCGTCGGCCACGTCGATGGCGGTGACCTGCGAGGCCCTGCCGTCGGGGGTGGGTTCGGCGGCGTAGGCGGTGTGCGGGCCCCCGAGCCCGGCGAACAGCGGGAGCTGATGGCCGGGGTAGCGCCGGTGCCACCGTTGGCGGTGGGTGGCGCTGTCCAGCGCGGTGACCGTGCCGTCCCCGGCCGCCAGCAGGACCCGGTCGCCGATGACCGCGGCCCCGCCCTCGTATCCGGTGATGTCCCGGCTCCAGCGGACGGCGCCCTTGCCGCCGGGCGACGGATCGAGCGCCAGCAGCCGGGTGGCGTCGGCGGAGAAGACGTACAGCAGCCCGCCGGAGAGCACCGGCGCGGCCGGTGAGGCGGCGTGCCTGCCGGGGGAGTCCTCTGTGCGCCGCCACGCCACCCGGCCGGTGTCCGGGTCGAGCCGGGCGGCCAGTACACCGGTCTGGCCGCAGAAGACGGCACCGGATCCGCTGGTGCAGAAGGGCAGTTCGGCGTCGTGCCCCTTGGGCCGCTGGACGAGCGTGGTGTGCCAGGGGCGGAAGCCCTCGCCGGGGCGCGAGGGGTGGGTCTGCAGCGCCGGGTCCTGACCGGGGCCCGAGGAGGACAGCGCCCGGACGCCGGCGAACGCGCCGGCTCCGGTGACCACCAGGGCGAGGGCCGCCCACAGGGGCCAGCGGCGGCTCCGGGAACGGGCGCCGCGGCGCGGACCGGAGGCGGGCGCGGCCGGGGCGTCGGGAGGGGCCGGGTCGGTGCCGGGGGCCGGCTCGGCGGCGGGAGCCGGTTCGACGAGGGGGGCGGCCACCCGCACATGCGTCGTCTCGGCCCGCGGCGGGGCGGGCTCGGCCCGTACGGGCCGCCGCTGCTCCGGGATCCGCACGTCCGGTACCGCGCCGTCCCACGCGCCCGGCACCGCGTCCCGCACCGCGCCGTCCCACGCGCCCCGCACCTCACCGTCCACGGCCAGGCCCACCGGGTCGTCGGTCCGCAGCATCTCCATCAGCGCGTCCGGCGTCGGGCGGTCCGCCGGATCCTTCGCCAGGCAGCTCTCGATCAGCGGGGCCAACTCCTGCGGCACGCCCGCCAGATCGGCCTCGTCGTGCACCACCTGATACGCGACGAGGTACGGGCTCTCGGAGTCGAACGGTCCGCTGCCGGTGGCGGCGTGCACCAGCACCGAACCCAGCGCGAAGACGTCCGCCGCGGGCCCCACCTCGCGCGGCCGCTGGAACTGCTCGGGCGCCATGAACGGCGGCGTGCCGATCAACTTGCCGGTCTCGGTGCGCATTTCACTGTCGGAGGGGCGCGAGATGCCGAAGTCGATGACTTTCGGGCCGTCGGCGGCCAGCAGCACGTTTCCCGGCTTGAGGTCGCGGTGCACCACCCCGGCACGATGGATGTCGCGCAGCGCCTCGGCGAGTCCCGCAGCCAGCTGCCGGACCTCGCAGGGCGCCAGCGGGCCGCTCCGCTTCACATGGTCCGAAAGCGTCGGGCCGGGGATGTGGAGGGTCGCCATCCAGGGGCGTTCGGCATCCGGGTCGGCGTCCACGACGGGCGCGGTGAAGGCCCCGCTGACCCGCCGCGCGGCCGCCACCTCCTGCCGGAACCGCCCGCGGAACTCCGGGTCCTGGGCGAACTCGGCATGGATGACCTTGACCGCGAGCAGCAGTCCGGAGGACGAGCGGGCCAGGTGGACCACGCCCATACCGCCGGCGCCGAGCCGCGCCTCCAGGCGGTACTGCCCGGCGTATTCCGGACGCTCCGCTTCCGGGCCGACCCCGGAATCGCGCAGCGACGGCATGGTTCCACCCCCGTGTCATTCCCGTGCCATTCGGTCGCAGGTGCGACGCGCGGAGCCTAGTCGATGGTGCGTACGAGATGAACGAAGCTTGCTAGCGTGCGCGTTGCGGAATGGAAATGAACATGATCAAACGGGCACCATCAACGGGGGAACGAGAAATGACAACCCAGGACATCCAGGGCGATCCCGAGCAGGTCGACGGCCAGGCGCTCGCCGCCGCCTCCGCCGGGGGCCTGGTCTATCCGATCGCGCCCGGCTACCGCGTCAAGGTCCGCAAGGGCCCCGGGACGAACTACCCGGTCGTCCGCCTGCTGCCGGAGGGCGCGCGGATCGAGATCCGCTGCCAGCGGCACGGCCAGCGGGTCAGCGGCCCGTACGGCACCTCGGACGTCTGGGACAACATCGGCTCCGGCCAGTACGTCTCCGACACCTACGTCCGCACGGGCAGCGATGTGATGGTCGCGCCGCGCTGCATGGGCGACTGAGCACGGCCGGCGCCCCGGCGCGGACGGGGCACGGCCCGGGCCCGTGCGGCCCGGCGGGGATAATCGAGCCATGAGCGATGCGCAGACCCCCGCCGCGAGCCCCGAGCGCGGCGGCCCCGACGGCGGCCCCGCACCGGAGGAGATCCGGTTCTTCGGCACCACCTGGGTCCACCACGACGGTGGCTACGCGCTGCGCCGGGCCGGCGTCGCGGCGGGCTCGCTCGCGCTCGCCGCGGTCGGCGCGGTCGTGCTGCGGTTCGCCTTCCAGGGCCTGGAGATCGCCGCCGTCGGCCCGTTCGTCGGCATCCTCGTCGTCGCCGGCTTCGCCATCTGCAGCGCACTGGCCTTCCGCCGCACCTGGGACGGCTTCGTGCGCCGCCCGGACGCGGCCGCCCGCGGCGCCGCCGCCTCGTCCGGGCAGAGCCTGATGCTGATCGGCTTCATCGGCTCGCTGCTCGCGTACTTCTGCCGCAGCCTCCTGGAGGCCCCCGGCGAGAAGCTGCACCGCGCCGAGTACACGGCGGCCCGCGAGCGCCACGCGCGCCGCCGCGGAGCCCGCACCGGCAACCCGGCCGCCAAGAGCACCCCGGCCGCGAAGAAGAAGTCCGGCAGGCGCCGCTGAGGCGGTGGGCGGCCCCGCGCGCCCGGCCGGGTGTCACAGTGCGCCCGCCCGCGTCGTCCTTAGGGCAGGAGCACGGCGAGCAGCGGTCGCGCACGACGGCGGGCGATCGCGTACGACACCCGAGGAGCGGACCCATGGCACAGCCGCGGACGAGCGCGGACGACAACCTGGACACGCCGGCCGGCGACCGGCTGGCGCAGTTCGAGGAGCAGCGCGGACGGCTGTGGGCCATCGCCTACCGGATCATGGGCACCGTCACCGACGCCGACGACGCCGTGCAGGAGACCTGGCTGCGCTGGCAGGCGCTGCCCGACGAGCCGCCGGTGGTCAGCCCGCGCGGCTTCCTCACCACCGTCGTCAGCCGCATCTGCTACGACCTGCTGGGCTCGGCCCGAGCCCGCCGCGAGACCTATGTCGGCCCCTGGCTGCCGGAGCCGCTGCTCACCGGGGCGGGCGCCGGCGGAGCGCGGCTGCCGGATCCGCAGAGCGCCGGCGGCCCCGGCCCCGAGGACCGGGTCACGCTCGACGAATCCGTGGGGATGGCCCTGCTGACCGTCCTGGAGCGGCTCACCCCGGCCGAGCGCACCTCCTTCATCCTGCACGACGTCTTCGCGGTGCCCTTCCCTGAGATCGCCGAGGCGGTCGGCCGCACCCCGGACTCCGTACGGCAGCTGGCCTCCCGCGCCCGCAAGCGGGTACGGACCGAGGCGCCGCGCCGCACCGTGGACCGCGCGGAGCACCGCCGCACCGTCGAGGCGTTCCTCACCGCCGTCGTGGGCGGCGACCTCGACGCGCTGCTGGCCGTGCTGGACCCCGAGGTCGTCTGGCGTTCCGACGGCGGCGGCAAGGTCAGCGCCGCCCGCCGGCCGGTACTGGGCCGCGAGAAGGTCGCCCGCTACGCGCGGGGCCTGGTGACGCGGGGCAGCGAACTCGGGCCGATCCGGGCCGAGTTGGTGGACGTCAACGGCGCCACCGGCCTGGTCTTCGCCGACGCGGCGGGCCGGCAGGCCGGGGTGTTCGCCTTCACCGTGCACGACGGGCGGATCATCGAGGTGGACGCCGTGATCAACCCCGACAAGCTCGGGCACCTGGACCTCTTCGGCCTGCTGTGACCGGGCGGCCGCCGCGGGACGGGCGGCCGCCCGGCGACGGGTGACCGTACCGGCCCGGACGGCCGTGCCCTCCGGGCCGCCGGCCGCTGTCACACTCCGGCCCGCCGCGTCGTCCTCCTTGCGGCGCCGGCCGTCCGGGCACGGCGCCCCCACCCCAGGAGGACGGCATGAAGAGCATGGTCAGGCAGCGGGTCGTGGTCCTCGGCGGCGGCTACGCGGGCATGATGGCCGCGCTGCGGCTCGCCCCGTACGCCCGGGTCACCCTGATCGACCCCGACGACCGGTTGACCGAGCGGGTACGGCAGCACGAGGTGGCCGCCGGCCGCCCCGAAGTGGCCCACTCCCGGGCGCGGTTGCTGCACGGCACGGGCGTCGAGCACCTCGCCGCCCGGGCCACCGCCCTCGACGCGGACGCCCGCGCCGTCCACACCGACAGCGGCCGCACCCTCGGCTACGACCGGCTGGTCTACGCCCTCGGCAGCCACACCGACCCGCGCGGGGCCGGTGAAGGCGCCTTCACCGCCGAGAGCGCCGAGGCCCTGCACAAGCGGCTGCTGGACGGGCCGGGCCGGCTGGCCGTGGTCGGCGGCGGCCTGACCGGCATCGAGATGGCCGCCGAGATCGCCGAGGCCCACCCGCGGTGGGAGGTCCGCCTGCTGACCGGCGGGGAGATCGGCGGCGGACTGTCGGCCCGCGGCCGGGCCCATGTCCGTACCGCCCTGGGCCGGCTGGGCGTCCACGTCGAGGAGGGCCGCCATGTCGCCGGCGCGCACGACGTCGACGCCGACGCCGTGCTGTGGACGGCCGCCATGCGGGCCGCCGGCAGCCTCGCCCACGACGCCGGGCTGGACACCGATCCGGTCAGCGGCCGCATCCGGGTCGATGCGGCGCTGCGCTCGGTCAGCCACCCCGACGTCTACGCGGCGGGCGACGCGGCCGCGGCCCGGGCGCCCCGCGCCGGGGCCCTGCGGATGGCCTGCGCCACCGCCCTGCCCACGGGCGCGCACGCGGCCGGCGCGATCATCGCCGAGTCCCGCGGCGTCGAACCCGCGCCGCTGTCGTTCGCCTACGTCATCCAGTGCGTGAGCCTGGGCCGGCGCGACGGCCTGGTCCAGTCCGTACGGGCCGACGACACCCCGCGCGAACGGGCGCTGACGGGCCGTCCGGCCGCCCGCGTCAAGGAGCAGGTGGTCCGCTCCACCCTCCGCCTGCTGAAACTGACGGCCCGCCACCCGGGCGCCGTGCGGTGGATCCCGGGCATGGGCTAGGGGCTGTCCGGTGGGCCGGGCCGCCGCGCGGGGCGTGTGGTAGCACTGCGTGCATGACGGGCAAGACCACCGAACGCGCCGGTTATCACCACGGCGACCTCCCCGCCGCGCTCACCGCGGCGGCGATCGAGCTCC
Organism: Streptomyces sp. NPDC059008; assembly: GCF_042749045.1. Lineage (NCBI taxonomy): Bacteria > Bacillati > Actinomycetota > Actinomycetes > Kitasatosporales > Streptomycetaceae > Streptomyces > Streptomyces sp. NPDC059008. Next base: position 261,264 of record NZ_JBHYJC010000006.1, read on the forward strand.
TGGACGAGCGCGGGATGGACCAGGTGACCGTACGTGAGGTCGCACGCCGGGCGGGGGTGTCGCCGGGCGCGCCCTTCAGGCACTTCGCCGACCGGCAGGCGCTGCTGACGGCGGTCGCCGACCGGATCCTGGCCGACTTCGCACAGTGGCAGATCGGCATGGTCGCCGGCGCCGAGGGTTCCGTGATGCGCGCCTTCGGCCTGGGCTTCGTCCGCTTCGCGATCCGCCACCCGCGCCGCTTCGAGCTGATCAGGACCAGGGTGTTCGCCGACGGCCGGCCGGCCGAACTGCACCAGCGCCTGACCGACATCGAACGGGCCTTCACCGACGTCATCGTCGCCGACCAGAAGGCCGGAGTGCTGCGCCCGGGCGATCCCGCGGCGGTCGGCCTGGCGGGGCAGGCCCTGGTCTACGGCCTGTCGCAGATGATCGTCGACGGATATCTGCCACCGGACCGGGCGGAGCAGCTGGCCGAGCAGGTCCTGGACACCTTCGGTACGGGCATCGCCAACTCCCCCGGCCCCGCGGGGCCTTGACCCCCACCCCGCCCGCTGATGTAATCGCCGATCACATCAGCCGAGGAGGGTGAGATGCCCCTACCGCGCCCGTCACGCATCCCGAGATTCCCCGACCCCGCGGCCTCCGGCACGGTGACGATCGAGGTGTCCCCGGCCGAGGCGTACCGCGTCATCAGCGACCCGCTCGTGATGATCCGGCTCGGCGAGGAGGCGCACCGCGCCCGCTGGCTGGGCGGCGCCACGGCCCCCGCGGTGGGCGCCCGCTTCCGCGGCCACAACCGCAACGGCCTGCGCCGCTGGTACACCGACTGCCGGATCACGGACGCCGATCCGGGCCGGCGCTTCGCCTACGAGGTGACGGCACCGCCCGGCGTCCCCATCTCCCGCTGGCAGTACGACATCGCGCCCGCGGCGCAGGGCTGCACCGTCACCGAGACCAACTGGCTCCGGGTGCCGCTGTGGTTCCTCCCCGTCGCCCTCCTGGTCACCGGCGTCTTCGACCGCGTCGGCGCCAACCACACCCACATCGGCAGCACGCTGCAGCGCCTCAAGCGCCATCTGGAGTCACCCCCGGCCGGCGCCGCCGACAGCCCGGAGCACGGCGAGCGCCGCGTGGGGTGAAGCGGCGCGCGGGGCGACCGGGCGCAGCGACTCCCGCCCCGGCCCGAGAGGTCCCGGCGGGCCGTGGGCCGAGGCGGGCCCAGCGGAACCACACCAGGAAGGAAGGCACGCACATGCACGAGGTACGCGGCTTACTCGCTCCTGAGGCGTTCAGTGGTGTCGTCGCCACGGTCATGGACAACAACCCCGGCATGGACGAGCCGACGGCCGGACGGGTGGTGACCGAGGCCCTCAAGTTCGTCGTGGCCGCCGCGAAGTTCCCGGAGGCCTCCCTCCGGCCCTCGCGCCTGGTCGACGAGGGGTGGCACGCCCTCATTCTGCACACGGCCCGGTACGCCGAGCTGTGCGCCCGGCTCGGGCGCTTCGTGCACCACTACCCCGATGAACCCGGCGCCTCGGGGCACGGCGCGGACGGACACCTGCCGACCGTGGCCCTGATCGAGGAGGCGGGGTTCAGCGCGGACAAGGAACTGTGGCCGTCCTCGACGGGCCCGCTCGCCCCGGCGGGGGCGAAGTGCCGGCGCAAGCCCCACCCGGGCGGCGGCTGCGGCACCTCGTCCTGCGGGTCGTCGTGCGGCTCGTCCTGCGGCGGGGGAGGGGGCGAGTAGGTCCCGCCCCGGGCAGGACCGCGCGCCTTAAGGAGCCGGCGGCCGTCCGCGGTGTGCGTGCGTGTGCGGGCGGGCGGCCGCTTCGTGGTCCTCGTCGCTCAGTACTCCCAGTCAGGCTTGCCCTTGCCGTAGAGCCAGTCGTCGAACAGGTCCTTCAGGTCCACGTCCGTGCGCGCCTGGCAGAAGGCGATGAAGTCCTTCGAATCGGCGTTGCCGTGGCGGTGCTCGGTGGGCCACTCCTTGAGGATCTTGAAGAAGGTCTTGTCGCCGACGGCCTTGCGCAGCTGCTGGAGCACCATCGCGCCGCGCTCGTAGACGGGCGTCCCGGTCACGTCCTTCGGCCCGGCCGGCTTGCCCGCGGGGAACTCCCAGCGCTCGCCGTCCTCGTCGTCCGCGTAGAGCGCGTCGAACTGCTGCTGCGGCGTCTTGCCGCCCTCGTGCTCCTCCCACAGCCACTCGGCGTAGGTCGCGAAGCCCTCGTTGAGCCAGGTGTCCCGCCAGGTCTTCGGCGTCACCGAGTCGCCGAACCACTGGTGGGCCATCTCGTGCACCACGGTCACGGTGTCCGGCGCCCCGGCGTAGACCGGCTTGGTCTGGGACTCCAGGGCGTACCAGTCGATCCGCTCCGGGGTGTGGTCGACGATCGCGCCCGCCGAGGAGAAGGGGTACTTCCCGAACAGCCCGCTCTCCCACTTGATGATCTCCGGCAGCCGCTCCAGCGGCTCCTTGCTCGCCTCGGCCTCCGCCGGGTCCACCGCGACGTACAGCGGCAGCCCCTCCGGTGTGCGGGACGTGCGGACGTCGAACTTCCCGATGGTGGCGGTGGCCAGGTAGGTGGCCATCGGCTGCGGGTTGTGCCACTCGAACGTGGCCTTGCCCTTGGAGGTCTTCTCCGACCGCAGCTCCCCGTTGGCGACGGCGGTGTACTGCCGCGGCACGGTGATCTTGAAGTCGTAGGCGGCCTTGTCGCCGGGGTGGTTGTTCCCGGGGAACCACGTCATGGCCCCCGCGGGCTCACCCGACACGAACGCGCCGTCGGCGGTCTTGACCCAGCCCTCCGTCGACCCGTCCGGATCCTCCATCTCCTGAGGGGTCCCGCCGTAGTCGACGGTCGTACGGAACCGCGCGCCCTTGGCGATCCCGTCCCGCGGGGTCACCGTCAGCTTGTGCCCCTTGCGGGAGAACGCGGCGTCCTCGCCGTCGACCCGGACGGCGGACACCCGCAGCCCCTGCAGATCCAGCTTGAACGAGCGCAGGTCCTGCGTGGCCCGGGCGGTGATCTCGGCGGTGGCGTCCAGGTGCCGGTGCTTGACGTCGTAGTCGAGATCGAGCCCGTAATGGCCGACCTGGTAGCCGCCGTTGCCCAGCGCCGGGAAGAGCGGGTCGCCCACCCCGCCGCTGCCCGCCGTCCCCTGGGCGCTGACGGCCGCGCTCGTGCACGAGGACAGCAGCAGGGCGACGGACAGGGCCGCGGTCGCACCGCAGCAGCGAAGGGGCCGGCGGTTCACAGCGCTCCTAGGGTCGGTGATCACAAGTTCCCCGACCCTACGGTCATTTCCGCCGCTACGCCCCTCCACTACCGCTTGGAGCGCATTACGGGGCGACGGACGGCGCGGTGTGCTGCGCGGTTCCCTCCGGGCCGCGGCGCTGCTCCTCCCAGTTGCCGAGCGCGGCCGCACACGCGTGGTCGAGGTGGCGCAGCCCGGACAGGTCCAGCTCGATCTCCCGGTCCCGGGGCAGCGCCTCCAACTGGTCGAGCAGCCTGGGCAGCCGCAGGAAGGTGGCGTTGCCGACGGCCCGTACGCGGACGGGACGTCGAGAGCCCGGCGCGGACGTCCCCTCGGGCTCCTCCAGTCCCACGATCTCCAGGTGCACGTGCGAGGTCGCCCACGCCGACTTGGCGATCGCCATCAGCAGCCCCAGCAGCACCCCCTCGAACATGTTGGTGGCCACGATCGCCACCGCGGTGGCGGCCAGCACCACGGCCTCACCCCGGTGCTCCCGCCACAGCGGGCGCCACTCCTTGACCGGCAGCAGCTTCCAGCCCGCGTGCACCAGCACACCGGCCAGCGCCGCGATCGGCACCGAGCCCAGCGCCGCCGGGAACGCCGCCGCGAAGACCAGCAGCCACACCCCGTGCAGCACCCGGGACGCCTTCGTCCGCGCCCCGGCCCGCACGTTCGCGGAGCTGCGCACGATCACCGCGGTCATCGGCAGCGCGCCGAGCAGCCCGCAGACCGTGTTGCCGGCGCCCTGCGCCATCAGCTCCTTGTCGTAGTCGGTCTTCGGCCCGTCGTGCAGCCGGTCCACCGCGGCCGCGCTGAACAGCGACTCCGCCGACGCGATCAGCGTGAAGGCGAGCACGGTGCCCAGCGCACCGGCCACCGCCCCCGCCTCCACCAGCCGCGCGAAGTCCGCCCCGCCCGGCGGCTGTACGACATCCAGCAGGCCCTGCACCTCGACCCGCGCCACCGGCAGGTCCCAGACGAACACCACGGCGGTCGCCAGGGCCACCGCCACCAGCGGCGCCGGCAGCACCCGCGCCGCCCGCCGCCACCGTGGCCACAGCGCCAGCAGCACCATGGTCGAGGCGCCGATCGCCAGCGCCGTCAGCGCGGTCTGCGACCCGGCGGTATCCGCCGCGAGCCGCGGCAGCCCGGCCAGGTTCGCCGGGCCGCCACCGGGCGCCTCGGCGTCCACCAGGGTGTACAACTGCCCGGCGATCAGCACCAGTCCGATACCGGCCAGCATTCCCTGGACGACCGCGACCGAGATGGCCCGAAACCAGCGGCCCAGCCGCAGCGCTCCCATGACCAGCTGCAGCAGCCCGGCGATCAGCACCAGCGCGCCCAGCGTGCCGAGCCCGTACTCCTGCACGGCCTCGTAGACCAGCACGGTCAGCCCGGCGGCCGGCCCGCTGACCTGCAGACTGCTGCCCGGCAGCAGCCCGGTGAGCAGCCCCCCGACGATCCCGGTGAGCAGCCCCAGCTCGGCCGGCACCCCGGAGGCGACGGCCACCCCGACACACAGCGGGACGGCGACGAGGAAGACGACGAGCGAAGCGGTGAAGTCGGCGCGCAGGACCGACAGCGAAGGCCGCGCCGAGCGGGTGGCCCGGGGGGATATCGACTGACGGGACGGGTGTGAGCGGGCAATACGGAACCTACGCATGACGTGCCTCCAGCGGAAGAGAGATACGGCGGCGCACGCGCGGATACCGGCACCGGCCCGGAATCGGGCACGGCAAACAGGCGCAGGGCGACCGGGGCCGGCCTGCTGTGGGCCGGCTGCCGTGCGGTGCCGTGCGGCGCGCGCCATGAAGGGTGTGGCGATGACGGCTGGATCCGTCGGGATGCGCGGGCCGGGGAAGGCCCTGGGGCAGCTCTCAGCTCGCCGTGCTCAGCAGCGGAAGACGAGGTGGTGGACCGGCAGCTCGCCCGATCTCGACACGGGCACGGCCTGACGCCCGGTCAGCGGGGCGGCCAGGCTCAGCCCGCCGTCGGTCCGTACGGGAGCGTCGGTCGACACGGCCGTGCCGGGCGGTGCGGGCACGCGGAACGTGGCCGCGGAGCGCCCGCCGCGGCGTGGCAGACAGCGGCCGAGGGCGGCTTCCGGGTCCTCGGAGGGGTCCGAGGCCACCGGGGCGGCGTTCGCGGAGCCGGCACCGGAGGCGCTGTTCCTGGCGGGCGCGGCCGCCGCGTCGGTTCCGAACGCGCCGTCGGCGGCGGTCGGCAGGGCCAGGACGACGGCCATGAGGATCAACAGGAGCCGCACGAAACGGCCCACCTGGATCTTCGCCATCGACGCCCCTTTCGGCGCGGCTGGACAGGTCACCCCATTGTGTCGAGCCCGGCAGGCCCCGCCGCAAGTCGATATGTGATCGACCTGTGAATACGGAGTTATCGGACAGGAGGGAAGGGTTCCGTTCGCGCCGGCGGCCGCCAAAGTGCGATCCGTGCTTCAACGCGCTGTATTGCGCGCCACTCCGCTGGGTTGTTCACCCCAATGGCCCAACGCTTGACGCCCCACCCCACCCGGCGCATTATTCATCACATGATGAATTACCGTGACGGTGCCGCCGCCGAGCCGGCCGTCCACGCCCACGACCTCACCGTCGTCCGAGGCGGCCGCACCGTCCTCGACGCCCTCACCTGCCACGTCCCCCGCGGCCGCATCACCGGCCTCCTCGGCCCCTCCGGCTGCGGCAAATCCACCCTCCTGCGCGCCGTCGTCGGCACCCAGGCCCACGTCACCGGCACCCTCGACGTCCTCGGCCACCCCGCGGGCGCCCCCGCACTGCGCCCCCGCATCGGCTACGTCACCCAGGACCCGTCCGTCTACGACGACCTCACGGTCCGCCAGAACCTCGACTACTTCGCCGCGGTCCTGCACCCCGGCCGCGCCGCCCGCGACCACCGCCGCACCGGCGTCGCCCGCGCCATCGCCGACGTCGACCTCACCCGCCACGCCGACGTCCTCGCCGGCCGCCTCTCCGGCGGCCAGCGCAGCCGGGTCTCCCTCGCGGTGGCCCTCCTCGGCGCCCCCGAACTCCTCGTCCTCGACGAACCCACCGTCGGCCTGGACCCCGTCCTCCGCCGCGACCTGTGGAACCTCTTCCACACCCTCGCCGCCGACCGGGGCACCACCCTCCTGGTGTCCTCCCACGTCATGGACGAGGCCGAGCGCTGCGACCGCCTCCTGCTGATGCGCGAGGGCCGCTTCCTGGCCGAGGACACCCCGCAGGCCCTCCGCGACCGCACCGGCGCGCCCACCGTCGAGGCCGCCTTCCTCCACCTCGTCGACCAGGCCGCGACCGCCGCCCCGCACCACGACACCACCACCCAGGAGCCGGCCCGATGACCGCCACCGCCCCCCTGCCCGCCGCGGCCCTGCGCCCGCGCACCGCGCCGATCTCCCGCACCCTGGCCACCGCCGCCCGGGTCCTGCGCCAGCTGCGCCACGACCGCCGCACCCTCGCGATGATGCTGGTCGTCCCGTGCGTGATGATCGCCCTGCTCCGCTACGTCTTCGACGCCCGCCCGGAGACCTTCGACAGCATCGGGGCCTCCCTCCTCGGCATCTTCCCGATGATCACGATGTTCCTGGTGACCTCCATCGCCACCCTGCGCGAACGCACCTCGGGCACCCTGGAACGCCTGCTCGCCATGCCCCTGGGCAAGGCCGACCTGATCGGCGGCTACGCCCTGGCCTTCGGCCTGCTGGCGGTCGTCCAGTCCGCCCTCGCCACGGCGCTGTCCCTGTGGGCCCTGGGCCTGGACACCGTCGGCTCCCCCTGGCTGCTCCTGCTCGTCGCCGTCCTGGACGCCCTCCTGGGCACCGCCCTCGGCCTCTTCGTCTCGGCCTTCGCCGCCTCCGAGTTCCAGGCCGTACAGTTCCTGCCCGCCGTCCTGATGCCCCAGCTCCTGCTCTGCGGCCTGTTCACCCCGCGCGAGACCATGCACCCCGCCCTCGAAGCGCTCTCCGACGCCCTGCCGATGTCCTACGCCGTCGACGGCATGAACGAGGTCCTGCACCACCCCGACGTCACCGGCGACTTCGTCCGCGACGCGATCGTCGTCACCGGCTGCGCCCTCCTCGTCCTCGCCCTCGGCGCCGCCACCCTCCGCCGCCGTACGAGGTGACACCGTCTTGGCCCTCGGAACGCACCCGCGCCCCGCGCCGCCCGGGTGCGAGGATGACGGCGTAACCGACCAGGCACCACCGGCGAGGTGAACCGCAGCATGACCCAGAAGGTCGCCGTACTCGGCACCGGAAAAATCGGCGAAGCCCTCCTCAGCGGAATGATCCGAGGCGGCTGGGCGCCCGCCGACCTTCTGGTCACCGCCCGCCGCCAGGAACGCGCCGAACAGCTCCACGCCCGCTACGGCGTGGAAGCCGTCAGCAACGCCGAGGCCGCGAAGTCCGCCGACACCCTCATCCTCACCGTCAAGCCGCAGGACATGGGCACCCTCCTGCGGGAACTCGCCCCGCACGTCCCCGTCGACCGCCTGGTCATCAGCGGCGCGGCCGGCATCCCCACCTCCTACTTCGAGGAGCGCCTGGCCGCCGGCACCCCCGTCGTCCGGGTCATGACGAACACCCCCGCCCTCGTCGACGAGGCGATGTCCGTCATCTCCGCCGGCTCCCACGCCAGCGCCGCCCACCTCACCCTCGCCGAGGAGATCTTCGCAACGGTCGGCAAGACCCTCCGCGTCCCCGAGACCCAGCAGGACGCCGCCACCGCCCTCTCCGGCTCCGGCCCGGCGTACTTCTACTTCCTCGTCGAGGCGATGACCGACGCCGGCATCCTGCTCGGCCTGCCCCGGGACAAGGCCCACGACCTCATCGTCCAGGCCGCCATCGGCGCCGCCGTGATGCTCCGCGACAGCGGCGAACACCCCGTCAAACTCCGCGAGAACGTCACGTCCCCGGCCGGCACCACCATCAACGCCATCCGCGAACTCGAGAACCACGGCGTCCGCGCCGCCCTGATCGCCGCCCTGGAAGCCGCCCGCGACCGCAGCCGCGAACTGGCCACCGGCAACGGCTGACCCCCGTGGCGGGGCAGCCGGCCCATCGGACAGGTCCTGGGCCCGGCTGCCCCACGGCCCGCCCTAGGCCAGCAGCCCCATCGCCCGATAGGCCGCGTCCACCCGCGGCCTGGCGACCGCCCGGGCCCGCTCCGCCCCGGCGCGCAGCACCGCGTCCACCGCCGACGGATCCGCCGCCAGCTCCGCATGCCTGCTCCGCACCGGCCGCAACATCTCCACCACCGCCTCCGCGGTGTCCTTCTTCAGCGCCCCGTACGAGGAGTACTCCCCGGCCAGCCGCTCCGGATCCCCATCCGTACAGGCGGCCAGCACATCCAGGAGATTGGCCACCCCCGGCCGCTCCGCGCGGTCGTGGACGACATCGCTGCCGCCATCGGTGACCGCCCGCATCACCTTCTTGCGGACCACCTCCGGCTCGTCCAGCAAATACACCACCCCCGCCGTCCTGGCGTGCGACTTGCCCATCTTGGACGTCGGCTCCTGCAGATCCATCACCCGCGCCGCCACCGCCGGATGCGTCGCCCTGGGCACGACGAACGTGGGCCCGTACCGCTGGTTGAAGCGCACCGCCAGATCCCGCGTCAGCTCCACATGCTGCGCCTGGTCCTCCCCTACTGGCACCTCCTGCGCCCCGTACGCCAGGATGTCCGCCGCCATCAGCGCCGGATAGGTCAGCAGCGACAGCCGCACACTCCCACCCCGCGCCTGCTCCCGCGCGGCCTTCTCCTTGTACTGGATCATGCGCCGCATCTCCCCGTCGGAGGCCGTGCACTCCATCAGGTACGACAGCCGCACATGCTCATCGACCTGGCTCTGCGCGAACACCGTGCACAGCTCGGGATCCAGCCCGGCGGCCAGCAGCAGCGTCGCGGCCTGCCGACTCAGCCGCCGCAACCGCGCCGGATCGTGCTCGACGGTGAGCGCATGCAGATCCACCACGCAGAACAGCGCATCCGCCCGGTGCTGGTCCACCTCGACCCACCGCCGCATCGCCCCGAGATAGTTCCCCAGCGTCAGATGCCCCGTGGGCTGCACCCCGCTGAAGATCCGAGTACGCCCCGCCGCAGTCGTCGCCATCGCCATCTCGCCCGTCCTTCTCTCCCGCACTCCGCTGAGTGCGCGTCGGGACCGCCGACTTCGCCGGCCGGCTACGAGAGGGGGATACGCGAACGGCCGCCGAAGCGGCGGCCGTGGTCATGCATGCGCTGTGGTCGGCCGCCGTCAGGCGAGCCACCACTGCTGTACGAGCGCATGCGTAGTCATGCCGCAAACGTACACGGCGAACCCGGGCCCGGCGCGGGTTTGAACAACCCCACGCCCTCGTGTAGTGTCCTCCGAGTTGCCACGGAGCCGACCGGCCCCGGACAACCATCCGCCGCTTCGCGGCACACCACTACTGCACGACTCCTCACCGGGAACAATTTCGGCATGCCGAAATTCGGACCGTGGCGCGATTATGCGCCGACG